>NZ_JBMKJN010000010.1:0-190446 GCF_049236805.1 Enterobacter cloacae complex sp. XAL002 | reverse complement strand
GGGATTGCTCAGTGCTCGCATTAATTTGTGGGGAACCCTCAGCCCTGTGGGAGAGGGTCAGGGTGAGGGCATCAGACAGCGCCACCCTCACTAACGCCGGTTGCCAAAAATACGCAGCAGCATCAGGAACAGGTTGATGAAGTCCAGATAAAGCGTCAGTGCGCCCAGAATCGAGTATTTGCGCAGGTTTGAACTGTCGCGAACATCAATTTGTTCACCGATGTTTTTCAGTTTCTGGGTGTCGTAAGCGGTTAAGCCCACGAAGATCACCACCCCGATATAGGTCACCGCCCACATCAGCGCGTCACTCTTCAGCCACAGGTTAACCAGCGACGCCAGCACAATCCCAATCAGCCCCATAAACAGCATGTTGCCGAAGCCGCTCAGGTCACGTTTGGTGGTGTAACCGTACAGGCTCATCACACCGAACATCCCGCCGGTCACCACAAACGTGCTGGCGATGGAAGAGTAGGTGTAAACGATGAAAATACTGGAAAGCGTCAGCCCGGTCAGCGCCGAATAGAGCATAAACAGCGTGGTCGCCATACCCGCACTGAGCTTGTGCACCAGCCCGGAGAGCACGAACACCAGCGCCAGTTGCGCAATAATCAGCCCAAAGAAGGTGATTTTGCTTGAGAAGATAAACATCATCAGTTCAGGCGTGTTTGCCGCATACCACGCGATAAACGCGGTAAGCAGCAGGCCAACCGTCATCCAGCCATACACCTGAGCCATGTAGGTTTGCAGCCCGCTACGGGTCTGCTGAACTATCGAATCGGAACGCGGAAATCGGTCCATGATTCACTCCTGATTAAGTAAACACACACGTTAAGAGTAACACATCCGCGTAAACCAACTACCAACGGCTGGCGGCATGCTTATCGCTGTCGCGTGATTCTACCCAGCGCTCACCTTCCGGCGTCGCTTCACACTTCCAGAACGGCGCTTTGGTTTTAAGGTAATCCATGATGAACTCCCCCGCCGCAAAAGCACTCCCGCGATGGGCGCTGGTGACGCCGACAAACACAATTTCTTCGCCGGGCCACATTTCGCCGATGCGATGGATAACCGTAACGCGCCCCAGCGGCCAGCGGCCTCGCGCCTCTTCCACAATGGCCGCCAGCGATTTTTCGGTCATTCCCGGATAGTGCTCCAGCGTCAGCGCTTTTACGCTGTCACCGAGATTATGATTACGCACTTTCCCGGTAAAGGTCACGACCGCGCCGTCTTCGTCGCGCCCGGCCAGCCAGTCATATTCCGTGCCCACGTTAAAACGCTCATGGCCAACCAGAATTCGGGTTTCCGTCATCTCAACCCCCTGTGACCGGCGGGAAGAAGGCCACTTCATCCCCATCAGCCAGCGGGTGGGTCAACTCCACCAGCGTCTGATTCACGGCGGCCAGCAATTTGCCTTCATCCAGCGCCAGCGCCCAGCGGTCGCTTTGCGCCGCCAGATGCGCACGCAGGGCGGCGACGTTTTCGAAAGAGCCGTCCAGCGTCAGGCTGTCGGTATTGATCAGCTCACGGACCTGGGCAAAAAAGAGCACCTTAATCATGGCTTTCCACCTTAAAATCACCGGATTTGCCGCCGCTTTTTGCCAGCAGACGCACCGGGCCAATCACCATATCTTTCTGCACCGCTTTACACATGTCGTAGATGGTCAGCGCCGCCACGGAGGCTGCCGTCAACGCCTCCATCTCCACGCCGGTTTTCCCGGTTAAGCGGCACAGGGACTCGATACGCACGCGATTATGCTCCGGCTGCGCCTGCAAATTTACCTCCACTTTGCTGAGCATCAGCGGATGGCAGAGCGGGATGAGGTCCCAGGTACGTTTAGCGGCCTGAATACCGGCGATGCGGGCGGTGGCAAACACATCACCCTTGTGATGGCTACCGTCGATAATCATCGCCAGCGTCTCCGGTAGCATGGTGACGAACGCTTCAGCACGCGCCTCGCGCACCGTTTCGGCTTTGGCGGAGACATCCACCATATGCGCTTCGCCAGCGGCGTTTATGTGGGTCAGTTGTGACATAGCTTATTTCTTTAAATGGGGATGGAAATTACACGGACGGGTACGGGCATCCAGCTGCGGGGCAATAATGTTTTCCCACGCGGTGCGGCAGGCTTTGGTCGAGCCAGGCATGGCGAAGATCAGCGTCTTGTTCGCTACCCCCGCGACGGCACGGGACTGGAGCGTAGAGGTGCCAATCTCTTCAAATGAGAGCATGCGGAACACTTCGCCGAAGCCTTCTACTTCGCGATCGAACAGCGGAAGCAGCGCTTCCGGCGCCTGGTCGCCTGCGGTAAAGCCGGTGCCGCCAGTGATCAGTACAACCTGGACGTCATCACTCGCAATCCACTGTGAAACCTGAGCGCGAATGGCGTAACGGTTCTCTTTGACGATCGCTTTATCAACAATCTGGTGCCCGGCTTCGTGTGCCGCCTCGCGCAGCCAGTGGCCGGAGGTATCATCCTCTTCACCACGACGTTCGGAAACGGTAAGAATAGCAATGCGTGTCGGGATAAATTCCGCGCTTACCTGACTCATCTTCTGGTTCCTTCTAAAGCCTGATTACCCGCCGATATAGGACAGGTTCTGAGTAATGCCGGTGTTGCCCTGATGCAGGAAATGGGTCTGCTTTTTGTGCGTCAGCGCCTCGGAAATGCGTGCTTCAAGCGCGTCCTGTTGGGCGTCGTCTTCCAGCAAATCGCGCAGATCGACGCCGCCATCCCCGAACAGGCAGAGGTGCAGCTTGCCAACAGAGGAGACGCGCAGGCGGTTGCAGCTGGCACAGAAGTCTTTTTCATAGGGCATGATCAGGCCGATTTCGCCTTCATAATCCGGATGACAAAAGACCTGCGCCGGGCCATCGCTGCGCTGGCGGATCTGGTGGATCCAGCCGCGTTTCAGCAGTTCGTCACGCAGGACCATGCCGGAGATGTGATGGCGACGGAACAGCTCGCTGCCCTCCCCGGTCTCCATCAGCTCAATAAAACGCAGTTGAATGCGGCGCGGTTTGATCCACGCCAGAAAGGTGTCCAGCTGATGGTGGTTCACATCACGCATCAACACGGTATTGACTTTGACCTTGTCGAAACCGGCGGTGAACGCGGCATCGATGCCGTCCATTACCTGCTGGAACTTATCCTGGCCGGTAATGGCGTGGAACTGACGGGCGTCCAGGCTATCGACGCTGACGTTGATCGCCGTCAGCCCCGCATCGCGCCAGTTCGCCACGTCACGCGCCATGCGGTAACCGTTGGTGGTCACCGCTATCTGGCGGATACGTTCGTTTTCACGCACGGCGGCAATGATGTCAGGGAAATCACGGCGCAGGGAGGGTTCTCCCCCGGTAAGACGCACTTTTTCCGTACCGAGTTCAGAGAACGCGCGCGTGACGCGGCGTACTTCTTCCACGGAGAGAAAGCCATTATTGGTGACGCTGCCCGGCTTGTAGCCATCGGGCAGGCAGTAGGTGCAACGGAAGTTACACACGTCGGTAATCGACAAACGTAAGTAGAAAAACTTACGCGCGAAAGCATCAGTAAGTTGTGAAGCCATGTACACCTTTCCAGATCGGGAGGCACAGTCATTTCTTTCTGTACCCTGGTGGCAAATCCGCCACGGCCAGGGCGCCATATCTCTCGACACAGGCGCCAGGGCTAGAGTGTATGTTTTCAGTTTTGAAAACGTGGTTATGGCGATAGTAGCGTGGAAATCGCCACTTCGCCATTGTCGCTTTTCGCTATATAAATTTATACATAACGATGTTATCGTGCATTTTCACTACAGAATACGCAAAAACAGCGCTTTCGCATTGATATACGTCATTATGGTTTGTGAGAGGCATCGTCTTTTAGGAGTAGTTGCGTTACTGTGACGCAAGCTTAACAGGATAAGGAATAGGTATGCGCAATCGCACTTTTGCGGATCTGGACCGCGTGGTCGCTCTTGGAGGAGGTCACGGTCTGGGACGGGTTATGTCGTCGTTATCGTCACTGGGCTCACGCCTGACGGGCATCGTGACAACAACGGACAACGGCGGCTCAACCGGGCGGATCCGACGTGCTGAAGGCGGGATAGCCTGGGGTGATATGCGCAACTGCCTCAACCAGCTCATCACTGAGCCAAGCGTGGCCTCGGCGATGTTTGAGTACCGTTTTGGGGGAAATGGCGAACTTTCAGGCCATAACCTTGGAAATCTGATGTTAAAGGCGCTGGATCACCTGAGCGTGCGCCCTCTGGAAGCGATCAATTTAATTCGTAACCTGCTAAAAGTGGATGCGTTCCTGATCCCGATGTCCGAACAGCCGGTAGATTTGATGGCGATCGATGCTGACGATCACGAAGTGTATGGTGAAGTGAATATCGACCAGCTTCTCCTTCCGCCAAAAGAGCTGATGACCTACCCCAGCGTACCCGCAACGCGTGAAGCGGTTGAAGCGATTGGCGAGGCCGATCTGATCCTGATTGGGCCGGGGAGTTTTTATACCAGCCTGATGCCGATCCTGCTGGTGAAAGAGCTGGCGCAGGCGCTGCGCAGAACGCCTGCGCCCATGGTCTATATCGGTAATTTAGGCCGCGAACTCAGTCCGGCGGCGGCAAGCCTGTCGCTGGCGGATAAGCTGGACCTGATGGAACAGTATGTTGGTAAGAAAATTATCGATGGTGTCGTGGTCGGGCCAAAAGTAGATGTGTCGGGGATTGGCGATCGCGTGGTGGTGCAGGAGCCGCTGGAAGCCAGCGATATTAAATATCGCCACGACCGCCATCTGCTGCGCGAGGCGCTGGAGAAGGCGATTCTGCAATTAGGTTACCAAAAACCCCGGTGGCGCTGCGCTTACCGGGGCTACAAAAGACGCTAAACCTGTAGGCCCGGTAAGCGCAGCGCCACCGGGCAAAAAACTACGATGCCGCAATAAACAGATCCCGCAGCTGATGCAGCTGATCGCGGATTTGCGCGGCCTCTTCGAACTCCAGATTCTGCGCGTGCTGCATCATCTGCCCTTCCAGCTCGTGGATCTTTTGCTGCAACGCTTTCGGGGTCAGCGCGACGGTATCCTCTTCCACCACTGAACGGGCCTTGCCGCGCCCTTTCGCTTTGGTCTTCGCAATGTTCTGACCCAGCGCCAGGATATCCACCACCTTCTTGTTCAGCCCCTGCGGCGTGATGCCGTGCTCTTCGTTATAGCGCTGCTGCTTCTCGCGACGACGTTCCGTTTCGCCAATCGCTTTGGCCATCGACGGGGTGATTTTATCCCCGTACAGAATCGCCTTCCCGTTGACGTTACGCGCGGCACGGCCAATGGTCTGGATCAGCGAGCGCTCGGAACGCAGGAAGCCCTCTTTGTCCGCATCCAGAATCGCCACCAGCGACACTTCCGGCATATCCAGACCTTCTCGCAGAAGGTTGATACCCACCAGCACGTCGAACTCGCCCAGGCGCAGGTCGCGGATGATCTCCATACGCTCCACGGTATCAATATCCGAGTGCAGATACCGCACCTTCTCGCCGTGTTCTTCCAGATACTCCGTCAAATCCTCCGCCATACGTTTGGTGAGCGTGGTCACAAGCACGCGCTCGTTGATGGCAGAGCGGGCACGTATTTCCGAGAGCAGATCGTCCACCTGCGTCGCCACCGGACGCACCTCGATAATCGGATCCAGCAGCCCGGTCGGACGCACAACCTGGTCCACCACGTCATCACCGGATTTCTCCAGCTCGTAGTTGCCCGGCGTCGCCGATACATAGATGGTCTGCGGAGCAAGCGCCTCAAATTCTTCAAACTTCATCGGACGGTTGTCCAGCGCTGACGGCAGTCGGAATCCGTACTCCACCAGCGTCTCTTTACGCGCGCGGTCACCGCGGTACATCCCGCCGATCTGGGGGATCGTAACGTGGGATTCGTCGATCACCAGCAGGCCGTCCGCCGGAAGGTAGTCAAACAGCGTCGGCGGCGCTTCGCCCGGTCCGCGCCCGGAGAGGTAGCGTGAGTAGTTTTCAATGCCGGAGCAGTAGCCCAGCTCGTTCATCATCTCCAGATCGAACTGGGTACGCTGGCTCAGGCGCTGCTCTTCCAGCAGCTTGTTGTTCGCCAGCAGCACCTTGCGGCGGTCTGCCAGCTCAATTTTAATCTCTTCCATCGCCTGTACGATACGCTCGCGTGGCGTCACGTAGTGCGTTTTCGGGTAGATGGTGAAGCGCTGGATCACCGACTCCACGTGACCGGTCAGCGGATCGAACAGCGACAGGCGTTCAACCTCTTCATCGAACAGCTCCACGCGCAGCGCCATGTCGTCCGATTCCGCCGGGAAGATATCAATAACCTCACCACGTACGCGGAAGGTCCCGCGCTGGAACGCCTGATCGTTACGGGTGTACTGCAGCTCCGCCAGACGGCGCAAAATTGCACGCTGATCGATGATCATCCCCTGCGTCAGGTGCAGCATCATCTTGAGATAGAGATCCGGATCGCCCAGGCCGTAGATCGCCGACACCGAGGCCACCACCACCACATCACGACGCTCCAGCAGCGCCTTGGTCGCCGACAAACGCATCTGCTCGATATGTTCGTTCACCGAGGCATCTTTCTCGATAAACGTGTCGGAGCTGGGAACGTAGGCTTCCGGCTGGTAGTAGTCGTAGTAGGAGACGAAATACTCCACCGCGTTTTCCGGGAAGAACTCTTTCATCTCACCATACAGCTGCGCCGCCAGCGTTTTGTTCGGCGCAAGAACCATCGTAGGACGCTGAAGATCGGCAATGACGTTGGCAATAGTGAAGGTTTTACCCGAACCGGTTACCCCCAGCAGGGTCTGGTGCGCCAGCCCGTCTTCCAGCCCCTCTTCCAGGCGACGAATGGCCTCGGGCTGATCCCCGGAAGGACGGAAAGCAGAATTCAATTTGAACGGTTTACTCATGGGCGACGACCTGATGACAGAATAAGCGGCAGGTGAGTAATTTTACTCGTTGTGGCCAGGATTGCCAGTAAAAAACACTGGATGGAAAACCAGTAGCGTGTCAGGATATTTAGCGTAGCGCAGAGAGGATTAGTGCGTTCGCGAGCTAAATTTCAACTGTGACAATATAAAACACCAGCCTCAGGGGGTTATCCCCAGAACTATTACTTTTTTAACATTTGTCAAGGGCGGTTATGAAAGTTTTATGGCAACAGGTGTCGCTGACGTTGAGGGAATTGCTTTTATCTAATTCGTTAAAAAATATAGACTATTTCCTAAAGCCGCGTTTCGCATCAATTTGGTTGTAACCCGCGTATTCTCTCGCTTATCGCGTGTTTTCTAACTCTAATGCACAAGGTTATCCACAGGAATAGTGGATAACTGCCTCCAGCCCGTACAGCATGCACTCCAGCAAATTCCCGGTTTTTCCCACGAAGCGGCAGTAAAAAATTTTTATCACTCTTTTTTGCCTGGAAAACGTTCATTTTTTCATAAGTAACCGGCGAGATCTTAATCACAATTCCGTCATTTTCCCTGCACCACGATTCGACACGCACGGCACCGGGAGCGTGCAATTCGAACAAACGTTAAGCTTTTAGCAGTGGGTTATTCCTAAAAATGGCTCTTTTTTAATCATTATTTTGTTTCTGGCAGGCGTTTTGCAGATATCAGCCTGAGCATTACCCCACACATTTTTAAGGAGAGAAAGATGTTGAGTCTGCGTGCTGTAAATCAGTTTTACGGAAGCCAACATACGCTATGGAACGTGAATATCGATTTCCCGCAAGGCATCTGTACGGGCATTGTTGGCCTGCCTGGCATGGGTAAATCCACGCTCATGAACTGCATTACCGGAAAGGTGCCCGTTGAGAGCGGCACCATCATATGGCATGAGGCTGGCGCGCCGCCGCGTAATTTGCTTAGCCCTGCGTCAGCATTCACGGCGCCGCCAACGATAGGCTACGTCCCGCAGGATCGGCGGATATTTTCCCAGCTGACCGTCGATGAAAATCTGCATATCGCTATGCGGGCGACGGGGAAATCCGACCCGACATCAAAAAATGACGTGTACGCACTGTTTCCGGAACTCTATCCGCTGCGACAAATGCGTGCCTCTGCGCTGTCCCCCGACGACCAGTATCAGCTGGCCCTCGCCAGTGCGCTGGTTAATCGCCCGCGCGTGTTGATTCTGGATGAGCCCATGTATGGCGCAGGGCAAGGCTTCGCCCGCAGGCTGGGTCAACTGCTGGTACGGTTGAATCGGGAGCTGGGAATGACGGTGCTGTTAGCGGAGCAACAGCTGTCGTTTATCCGCCGGGTAGCGGATCGTTTCTGCATGCTCTATCGCGGGCGTAACGTGGCACAGGGCCACGTTAACGAGCTGGATGACGACCTTATTGCGCACTGGATGGCGCGGGACATAAGGCGCTGAGGTCAAGATAGCGTCCGGTTTCCGCCTGCTCTGCGCCGTCGGCAAGCCACGGGATCTCGCCGAGAAACGGCGCAGGCAGCACCCGCTTCAGCGTCGCCAGATACTCAGCATGACGTTTACCCGGCGCAACCACGTCATTGGCAATCCACCCTGCCAGACGCAACCCGGCCTGCTGCACGGCCTGAGCGGTCAGCATGGCGTGATTGATACAGCCAAGCTTCACCCCCACCACCAGAATGACCGGAAGCTGTTCGGCCCGCACCCAGTCAGCAAAGGTCTGCTCGTCGGACAGCGGGGTAAACCAGCCGCCAGCCCCCTCCACCAGCACCCAGTCGGCCTGCGTTTCCAGGTCGCGTAATCCGGAAGAGAGCACCGAAAAATCAATCGGACGATCTTCATCGGCGCTAACGATGTGCGGCGAGGTGGGTTCAGCAAAGGTATAGGGGTTCACCGCAGAATAGGCCAGCGCAAGGCTGCTGTTACGCTGTAGCGCCAGCGCATCAGTATTGCGTAAGCCTTCCGGCGTCATCTCGCTGCCGGAGGCTACGGGCTTATACCCGGCCGTTGTTTTCCCCAGCAGACGCGCCGCCTGCAACAGCGCGGCGCTGGCAACCGTTTTACCGACTTCGGTGTCCGTACCGGTAACAAAATAACGTTCAGTCACGTTCAATAATCCCATGAAAAAGATGATAAGAGAGCGGGAACCGGCCCCGATCCTGCGGCCAGGCCAGCCCGAGACGCTGGAGTTGTCCGCGGGTAAGGGGTTTCTTCTCCCGACCGGCGTGCAGGTGCGTCGCGCCTATGCCCTTAAGAGAGCGCATGGCGCTTAACGCATCGCTAAATTCGAGGGTGACGGTCTGGACCTCGCTGCGATAACGCCAGCCTGCCAGCGCCTGAGTGACCTGTTCGTGCGAGAGAAACCGGTTGGCGTGCGGCTGCGCATCCACCGCCCTCCACGCCTGATTCAGCTCCGGCAACGAACTTTCCAGCAGGGTGGTAAAGGCCACCGCTCCGCCGGGCCGTGCCACGCGGTAAAGCTCGCGTAGCGCCTGCGACAGGCTGGTGCACCACTGCACCGCCAGATGGCTCCAGACGAGGTCAAACAGCGCATCCTCCAGCGGGATGGCCTCGATATCGGCCACCAGATAACGGTCTGCTGACTGCTGCTGGCGGGCTTCATCCAGCATCTGCGCAGATAAATCCAGCGCCGTGACCTGGCTGCCCGTTGCGCGCCAGTAGCGGCTATTGCCGCCTGGCCCGCAGCCCGCGTCGAGCACCTGCGCAAAACGCCCGTCACCGAGCGCGGCCAGCAGCCCGCGCGCGCTCAGGCGTTGCAGCTCATCGTGCTGTGAATAGCTTTGCGCTGCCCGGCCAAACGCAGCGGCAACGGCCTGTTTATTGACGGGAGACATACAGTGCCTCCAGAAGCGTATCGATATCCTGCGGCTCGTGCGCTGCCGTAAGCGTCAGACGCAAGCGCGCGGTGCCTGGCGGCACGGTGGGTGGGCGGATCGCCGTGACCCACTGCCCGCGTTCTCGTAGCGCCTGTGCCAGCATCAGCGCCCGATGGTTTTCACCCACAATCACGGGCTGAATGGCGCTGTGCGAGTCGGTAAGCCGGTAAGGCAGTTCGCTTACCCCCCGGCGGAAACGCTGAATATGGTCGGCCAGGCGAGCCCGGCGTTCAGCGCCGTCTTCGCCGCGGATCACCGCAAGCGACGCAGAGAGTGCCACGGCCTGCGCCGGGGGCATGCTGGTGCTGTAGATCAGGTGCCGGGCGAACTGCACCAGGTAGTCGGCCACCGGCTCGCAGCACAACACCGCGGCACCGCTGACGCCGAAGCCTTTTCCAAAAGTGACCACCAGCAGTTCCGGCCTGACGCCCTGCTGATAAGCGCTTCCGCGCCCCTCCTCGCCGGTGACGCCAATGCCGTGGGCATCGTCGACCAGCAGCCATGCGTTTTGCTGTTTTGCGGCATCGTGCAACGCGGCCAGGGGCGCGCTGTCGCCGTCCATGCTGAATACCCCTTCCGTGACCGCCAGCTGAAGCCCTGAACAGGGTTTACCCAGCAGGACGTTCAGCTGAGAGGCATCGTTATGGGCAAAACGCCGCAGCTGTGCCGGGCTGAGACTGGCGGCTTCAAGCAGGGAGGCGTGGCTCAGGCGGTCCGCGATGATGCGGTCGTCTTTGCCCATCAGGGCGGCAATCACCGCCTGATTCGCGGCAAAACCGGAGATAAACAACAGCGCCCGCGGGTAGCCCAGCCAGTCGGCCAACGCTTCCTCCAGCGCCTGATGGGCCGTGGTGTAGCCGCTGACGTGCCCGGAGCCACCGCTGCCCACGCCGTAACGATCCGCGCCCTGCTGCCAGGCACGAACGATCTGCGGGTGCTGGCTCAGGCCCAGATAATCGTTGCTGGAGAAATTACAGAACCGCTCTCCTTCCCGGGTGAGAAAACGGCCTGCACCGTTTTCCACTACCCTGCGTACCCGAAACGCATCCGCCGCCCGCCGCTCGTCGAGCGCGGTCCTGATACGTGCCTGCCAGGTCATACGGCTGCCGCGTTGTAGAACTGGTCAGTGTCGGCGTTGAATATCTGCTGCTCCAGCTGCTGTTGTTGCTCGTTATCCCCCGCCTGTACCCCGGTCTGGTGTGGGTTCAGCCCCAGCTTGCGGAACAGCTGAACGTCTTTGTCCTCTTCCGGGTTTGGTGTGGTCAGCAGTTTGCAACCGTAGAAGATGGAGTTGGCCCCGGCCATAAAGCACATCGCCTGGGTCTGCTCGCTCATCTGCTCGCGACCGGCAGAGAGGCGAACGTAAGAGGTTGGCATCATGATGCGCGCCACCGCGATGGTGCGGATGAAATCGAAGGCATCCACGTCCTCATTATCCGCCAGCGGCGTACCTTTTACCTTCACCAGCATGTTGATGGGCACACTTTCCGGCGGGGTCGGCAGGTTCGCCAGCTGTAACAGCAGGCCGGCACGATCTTTTACCGTTTCGCCCAGTCCCACGATCCCGCCGGAACAGACCTTGATCCCCGCATCACGCACTTTATCCAGCGTGTCCAGACGCTCCTGATAGGTGCGCGTGGTGATGATGTTGCCGTAGAATTCCGGCGAGGTATCGAGGTTGTGATTGTAGTAATCCAGCCCTGCCGCCGAGAGGCGCTGCGCCTGCTCCTCGTTTAGCGT
The DNA here is from genome assembly GCF_049236805.1 of Enterobacter cloacae complex sp. XAL002. NCBI lineage: Bacteria > Pseudomonadati > Pseudomonadota > Gammaproteobacteria > Enterobacterales > Enterobacteriaceae > Enterobacter > Enterobacter cloacae complex sp. XAL002. Next base: position 178,857 of record NZ_JBMKJN010000010.1, on the reverse strand, counting down.
ACCCAGGGTCATGCAGGCTTCAAGCCCCATCTCCTTCACCCCCTTCACCATCTGCTCCAGATAGGGCATGTCGCGGTCATGCGGGTTTTTCCACGCCGCGCCCATGCAGAAGCGGGTTGAGCCAGCGTTTTTGGCCTTGCGCGCTGAGTCGAGCACCTGCTCGACTTCCATCAGGCGCTCGGATTCAAGACCGGTTTTATAGCGCGCGCTTTGCGGGCAATATTTGCAGTCTTCCGGGCAAGCCCCGGTTTTAATCGACAGCAGCGTGCTGACCTGAACATGACGCGGATCGAAGTGCTGGCGGTGCACCTGTTGCGCCTCAAACATCAGCTCCAGGAAAGGTTTGTTGAATAATTCAGTGACTTGCGACATCGTCCAGCGTGCGTGGTGAGCCATCGGGCTTCTCCAAAGGGTTTTGTTAATTGTCGGTTCGGTTTATACTTGTAAACCTAAAACTTTTCAAAATGGTTTACAAGTCGATTATGACCCAGGACGATCTCGCCTTCGATAAGCAGCATATCTGGCACCCTTACACCTCCACGACCCGCCCCCTTCCCGTCTATCCGGTAGCCTCGGCCCACGGCTGCGAGCTGCATCTCGCCAGCGGCGAGCGGCTTGTTGACGGGATGTCCTCCTGGTGGGCGGCGATCCATGGCTACAACCACCCGCGTCTGAACGCGGCGATGAAAGCGCAGATTGACCAGATGTCACACGTGATGTTTGGCGGGATCACGCATCAGCCCGCGGTGGATTTATGCCGTCGCCTGGTAGCGATGACGCCTGAATCGCTGGAGTGTGTTTTCCTGGCTGATTCCGGCTCGGTGGCCGTGGAAGTGGCGATGAAAATGGCGTTGCAGTACTGGCATGCGAAGGGCGAAACGCGCCAGCGGTTCCTCACCTTCCGCAACGGCTATCACGGCGACACCTTCGGGGCGATGTCGGTGTGCGATCCGGACAACTCCATGCACAGCCTGTGGAAAGGCTACCTGCCGGAAAACCTGTTTGCGCCAGCCCCGCAGAGCCGCTTCGACGGCGAATGGGACGAGATGGACATGGTGGGCTTCGCGCGGTTGATGGCGGCCCATCGCCACGAGGTTGCCGCCGTTATTCTCGAACCGATTGTGCAGGGCGCGGGCGGAATGCGGATGTATCACCCCGAGTGGCTGAAGCGCATTCGGAAGATGTGCGACCGCGAAGGAATTTTGCTGATTGCCGATGAGATCGCCACCGGCTTTGGCCGTACCGGGAAGCTGTTTGCCTGCGAGCATGCGGGGATCGCGCCGGATATTCTGTGCCTGGGGAAAGCACTCACCGGCGGCACCATGACGCTCTCCGCCACGCTCACCACCCGCCAGGTTGCCGACACCATCAGCGACGGCGACGCGGGCTGCTTTATGCACGGCCCGACGTTTATGGGCAACCCGCTGGCCTGCGCCGTGGCAAGCGAAAGCCTCGCTATTCTGGAGAGCGGCGAGTGGCAGACGCAGGTGGCGGCGATTGAGGCACAGCTGAAGCAGCAGCTAAGCGCAGCGGTGGAGGCGGAATACGTCGCGGACGTCCGCGTGCTGGGCGCCATCGGGGTGATCGAGACAACGCATCCGGTGAACATGGCCGCGTTGCAGCGCTTCTTCGTTGACCAGGGCGTTTGGGTGCGACCTTTCGGTAAGCTGATTTACCTCATGCCGCCGTACAGCATTTCTCCGGATCAGCTCCACAAGCTGACCGGTGCAGTGGTTAAAGCCGTTAACATATCAGCGCATTTCACGATTTAACCCCATGCGTTACACTTTCTGAATGAGTGAGTAACGAGGGAAATAGGATGAAAATCATCAGTAAAGATTTGCGCGACGGCGAAAAGCTGCCGGAACGTCACGTGTTTAACGGGATGGGTTATCAGGGAGATAATATCTCTCCCCATCTGGCGTGGGACGATGTACCAGCGGGAACTAAAAGTTTTGTCGTGACCTGCTACGATCCAGATGCGCCAACCGGTTCGGGCTGGTGGCACTGGATCGTGGCAAACCTGCCCGCCGACACCCGCGTGCTGCCGCAGGGTTCCGGTTCCGATCTGGTTGCCCTGCCCGACGGTGCGATTCAGACCCGCACGGACTTTGGCAAAGCGGGCTACGGCGGCGCGGCGCCGCCAAAAGGGGAAACGCACCGCTATATCTTCACGGTGCACGCGCTGGATGTGGACAAGATTGAGGTTGACGAAGGGGCGAGCGGGGCAATGGTAGGCTTTAACGTCCATTTCCATTCGCTGGGCAGCGCGTCGATTACGGCGATGTATTCATAAAAAAAGCCGGGTGGCGGCTACGCCTTACCCGGACTACATTTCGTATTCGTAGGCCCGGTAAGCGCAGCGCCACCGGGCAAAAAAATCACAGCACGGAAGGTAGCAGTCCTGCAAGGGTTTCTTCTTCCAGAAGCTGTATCGCCTTATCAATATCCGGCGCAAAGAAGCGGTCCTCATCGTAGTGCGTAACGTGCTCGCGCAGCGTATGACGCGCCTGCTCCAGCAGCGGGCTGGATTTTAGCCCTTCGCGCAAATCAATACCCTGACACGCCGCCAGCCATTCCACCGCCAGCACGCCGCGGGTGTTGGAGGCCATCTCCCACAGTCGACGCCCGGCAGCCGGGGCCATCGAAACGTGATCTTCCTGATTTGCTGACGTTGGCAGGCTGTCCACGCTGTGCGGATGCGACAGGGCTTTGTTTTCGCTTGCCAGTGCTGCGGCGGTGACCTGGGCGATCATAAAGCCCGAGTTCACGCCGCCGTTGCGCACCAGGAACGGCGGCAGCTGGGACATGTGTTTATCCATCATTAGTGCGATTCGACGCTCGGACAAGGCTCCGATTTCGGCCATCGCCAGCGCGATATTATCTGCCGCCATCGCCACCGGCTCGGCGTGGAAGTTGCCGCCAGAAACCACCTCGTTTTCCTGGGCAAACACCAGCGGGTTATCGGACACCGCATTGGCCTCCACCAGCAGCACTTCTGCCGCCTGGCGAAGCTGCGTCAGGCATGCGCCCATCACCTGCGGCTGGCAGCGCAGGGAATACGGATCCTGCACCTTCTCGCAGTTATGGTGTGATTCGGCAATGTCGCTGGTATCGGTAAGTACGTGGCGGTACATGGCAGCGGCATCAATCTGACCGCGCTGGCCGCGCACCTCGTGGATGCGGGCATCGAACGGACGACGCGAGCCGAGCACCGCTTCAGTGGTCAGCGCACCACACACCACCGCGGAGGCGAACAGATCTTCCGCTTCAAACAGGCCGCGCAGCGCAAAGGCCGTCGATGCCTGCGTGCCGTTGAGCAGCGCCAGCCCTTCTTTTGCTGCAAGAGTAATCGGCGCTAAGCCGGCTTTTTTCAGCGCCTCTTTCGCAGGCAGCCACTCCCCTTGCCAGCGCGCCTTGCCTTCACCCAGCAGGAGCAGCGACATATGCGCCAGCGGTGCCAGATCGCCGGAAGCTCCGACGGAGCCCTTCGCCGGGATCCACGGATAAACTTCAGCATTCACCAGCGCCATCAGCGCCTGGATCACGCTCAGACGAATGCCGGAAAACCCACGCGCCAGGCTGTTGATTTTCAACACCATCATCAGGCGGACGATCTCATCGTCCAGCGGCTGGCCAACGCCCGCCGCGTGCGAGAGCACCAGCGAACGTTGTAAATTCTCCAGATCGTGCGTGGCAATGCGGGTCTGTGCCAGCAGGCCAAACCCGGTATTGATGCCGTAGGCGGTGCGCCCCTCCGCTACAATCGACTCCACGCAGGCCACGCTGTCGTTAATGGCACGGTGGGCGCTTTCATCAAGGGCGAGTGTCACCGGCTGACGCCAGACGTGACGCAGCTGTTTGAGCGACAAAGAGCCGGGAGTAAGTGTTAACGCGTTCATGCAGGCTTTCCTTGTGTGGCGGGGATCATCGGCAGGTTCAGGCCCTGCTCTTTGGCACAATCAATGGCAATCTCGTAACCCGCATCCGCGTGGCGCATCACGCCGGTTGCCGGGTCGTTATGCAGCACGCGAGCAATACGTGCCGCCGCTTCGTCGGTACCGTCACAGACGATGACCATCCCGGAGTGCTGGGAGAAGCCCATCCCGACGCCGCCGCCGTGGTGCAGCGACACCCAGGTTGCGCCACTGGCGGTGTTCAGCAGGGCATTCAGCAGCGGCCAGTCGGAGACCGCATCCGAGCCGTCGCGCATGGCTTCGGTTTCACGGTTCGGACTGGCGACAGAGCCGGAGTCCAGGTGGTCGCGGCCAATGACGATCGGCGCGGAGACTTCGCCGCTGCGCACCATTTCGTTAAAGGCGAGGCCGAGTTTTTGCCGCCACTCCAGCCCGACCCAGCAGATACGCGCTGGCAGGCCCTGGAAATTAATGCGCTCGCGCGCCATGTCCAGCCAGCGGTGCAGGTGCTCGTCGTCGGCGACAATTTCCTTCACTCTGGCGTCGGTTTTGTAGATATCCTCCGGGTCGCCGGACAGGGCAACCCAGCGGAACGGCCCGATGCCGCGGCAGAACAGCGGACGAATATAGGCGGGCACGAAGCCGGGGAAGTCAAAGGCGTTATTCACCCCCATCTCTTTCGCCATCTGGCGGATGTTATTCCCGTAATCAAAGGTCGGAATCCCCATCTTACTGAAGGCGAGCATCGCGGAGACGTGTTCCGCCATGGCGCGTTTAGCCGCCAGTACCGTGCCCTCAGGATCGGTTTCCGCTTTTTGCTGGTAGTCTTCCCACGTCCAGCCTTTTGGCAGATAGCCGTGGAGCGGATCGTGAGCGCTGGTCTGGTCGGTGACCAGATCCGGACGCACGCCGCGCGCCACCAGTTCCGGCAGAATATCCGCCGCGTTGCCGCACAGGGCAACCGACACGGCTTTGCCTTCAGCGGTGTACTTTTTGATGCGCGCCAGCGCGTCATCGAGGTTGTCGGCCTGTTCATCAACATAGCGGGTACGCAGACGGAAATCGATGCGGCTCTGCTGGCACTCAATGTTCAGGGAGCACGCGCCGGCCAGCGTCGCGGCCAGCGGCTGCGCGCCGCCCATGCCGCCTAGTCCGGCGGTGAGCACCCAGCGGCCTTTCAGTGAGCCGTTATAGTGCTGTCGGCCCGCTTCCACGAAGGTTTCATAGGTGCCCTGCACAATCCCCTGGCTGCCGATGTAGATCCAGCTACCCGCGGTCATCTGGCCGTACATGGCCAGCCCTTTTGCGTCCAGCTCGTTGAAGTGTTCCCACGTCGCCCAGTGCGGCACCAGGTTGGAGTTGGCAATCAGCACACGGGGCGCATTTTTATGGGTTTTGAATACGCCAACCGGTTTGCCGGATTGCACCAGCAGCGTTTCGTCGTTTTCGAGATTCGTCAAAGACTCGACAATCGCGTCATAGCACGCCCAGTTGCGTGCGGCGCGACCAATGCCGCCGTAGACCACCAGCTCATGGGGATTCTCTGCTACCTCAGGATCAAGGTTGTTCATTAACATGCGCAGCGGTGCTTCGGTGAGCCAGCTTTTTGCGGTGAGCGTGGTGCCGCGCGCGGCGCGGACATCCTGCTTGCGGTATTTATCTGACGACATTGTGTGTTCCTCATAAGGGACAGGTGATGCATTTAGATATACTTGTATAGACAAGCACACACAAGGTCGGATTTAACAAAAAAGATACAATTTTGCTATATTGCGTTAGCGATCACGCTTATAAAACTTATGACATAAAGTGGCCCTGCAACCGGTAACGATTCCCCGGGAACAGCAGCTTCGCATGCGACACGATCTGCGAGGATGACCAGGTACGACGGCGGATCAGCAGGCAGGGTTCGTGCTCTTTAATACGCAACAACTCGCACTCCTGCGGCGTGGCGCGCACGGCCTCCACGATATGCTCCCCTTCCGTCAGCGGGGCGACGAGCGAGAGATACGCATGCGGTGTGGTTTGGGTGTAATCCTGGTTCAGGTAGTCCGGGATCCGCTCCGCGTTGACGCAGCGATCTTCAATCTGGACCGGAATATCGTTCTCATAATGCACCATCACCGAATGGAAGATCCGGGTGCCCTCGTTAACGTTCAGCTCAATGGCCTGTTCGGCGCTGGCCTGCGTCTCTTCAAGCACCAGCACTTCGCAGTGGTGCTGATGGTTGCGGGCGGCAATTTCATCGGCAATGCTGCGGATTTCAAACAGCGCCGACTGTCCTTTTGGCTCGGCGACAAAGGTTCCGACACCCTGCAAACGCACCAGCAACCCTTCATCGGTCAGTTCCCGCAGCGCCCGGTTAATGGTCATTCGACTAAAGCCAAACTGCGCGACCAGTTCAGCTTCGGAGGGAATACGGTCGTGCGGACGCCAGACGCCGGCAGCAATTTTTTCGCTGATCGCCTTTTTCACCTTCTCATAAAAAGGTGCGGGTGGGCTGGAGGGTTGCTGCGGTGAGCGTGAAAACATGCTGACTCCTGTAATGTGGTTATGCCCACCAGTGAGCAATTTGCCAGGCCAGTCGGGCGGCAAGCTTCGCCCCCTGACCGTCCCGGTCGTAGTGCGGATTATATTCCACCAGATCCGCCGCCTGTAGTTTACCGCTTCGGCAGATACGCTCAATCACCGGGAACAGATCCAGCGCCGGGATCCCCAACGCCGCAGGGGCGGATACGGCGGGCATTTCTGCGGCGGGCAGCACATCGAGGTCAACGGTGAGATAAACCCGGTCTGCCTGCGCAAGCACGCTATCCAGCGCGGATAGCACATCCCGGCGAAAATCGAGATCTTCAACCAGCATCACGTTCAACCGTTCAGCTTCCTCCCACAGCGCCTGGGTATTCGCCGCACGGCTTACCCCCAGGCAGGCGTAGTGAAACGACCGCGACTGCGACGCGCAGTAGTGCGCCAGCTGGCGGAACGGCGTGCCGGACGTAGCCCGTTCAGCCTTACGCAAATCGAGATGCGCATCCAGGTTGATCACCGCAATGCAATCGTTCGGAAAGGCATCCAGCACGCCGCGCCCGTGCGCCCAGGCGGTTTCATGTCCACCGCCGAAAACCAGAGTACGCATCCCGGATTGCTGGCACGCGGTAATGGCCTCGCTCAGCGCCTGCTGTGCCGCCTCCAGCGCATTGCCTTCAACAAAAATGGAGCCCATATCCACGAGGCGCGCATGCCCCTGATGGCTCGCCATATTCGCCAGCGCGCCGCGCAGCACATCGGGAGCCTGTGCAGCACCGGGCCTGCCCTGGTTACGCTTAACCCCTTCATCACATTCAAAGCCCAGCAGGGCGATGCCTGACGGCACGGGTGCAAAGTGTTCGCGCTGCTGTATGGTCTGGAAGAGACGTTTCGCGGTGCTGGATTCGGCGCTGTCGTCACGACCCTGCCAGACCTGCGGGGAAACGGGATGCCACAATTTCATGCTACCTGCCCCCGAAACACGCGTTGATATAAAGGATTCCGCCCCGGCTCGTAAACCATCTCAACCGGATGATTCGCCTCCCAGACGACGAAATCAGCCACATAACCGGGCTTTAACTGCCCGTGCGTCGCGCCACGACCTAGCGCCTGCGCCGCATGCCGCGTCACGCCAGCCCAGGCCTCTTCCGGCGTGAGGCCAAACTGGACGCAGGCCATGTTCATTGCCAGATGCAGGCTGGCAAACGGGCTGGTGCCCGGGTTGTAGTCGGTAGCCACCGCCATCGGCACGCCCTGCTCTCTGAGCTGCGCCACCGGTGGACGCTGGCGCTCCTGAAGAAAATAGAACGCGCCGGGGAGCAATACCGCCACCGTGCCGCTTTGCGCCATCGCCTGAATACCTGAATCATCGAGATACTCAATATGATCGGCCGACAGCCCCTTATACTGGCTGACCAGCGCCGCGCCGCCCAGATTCGACAGTTGCTCTACATGCCCTTTTACCGGGATCCCGAGCGCGGCGGCGGCCCGGAACAGGCGCTCGGTTTGCACCGGGGTAAAGCCGACGTTTTCACAAAACACGTCCACCGCTTCAAATAACTCTTTTTGCCACAGCGTGGGCATGATCTGCTCACAGACCAGCGTGAGATAGGCATCCGGATCCTGTCGGTACTCGGCAGGAACGGCGTGCGCGGCCAGCAGCGTCGGGCTGATATCGACCAGATTGTTCAGGCTGAGCTGGCGGGCAACCAGCAGCATTTTCTCTTCGGCCTGGGCATTCAGTCCGTATCCCGATTTGATTTCAACGGTCGTTACGCCTTCATTCATCAGCCGCTGGAGCCGCTGCTGTGCCACCGTCAGGAGCATTTCCGGCGAACTGTTGCGGGTCGCCGTGACCGTGGCGTTAATACCGCCGCCCTGCGCGCTAATGGTCTGATACGACACGCCGTTAAGCCGTTGCTCCCATTCCGCTGCGCGATCGCCGCCGAACACCAGATGGGTGTGGCAATCGATCAGGCCGGGAGTAACCAGACGCCCGTCGAGATCGACACACTGACGATGCCCGGAGGGGATCTCGGCTTCAGGAATAACGGCCGCAATCGTCTGGCCGCGCACGACGAGGGCATGTTGTTCTTTCAGGCCGTAGGGTTCCGGCTCACCTGTCGCCAGGGTCGCCAGTCGCGCATTTCGCCATATCACATCATCGGGATGAAGCTGCTGCATGTGCCTTCCGCTTGTCATGAGTTGTATAGACATTTATTTTCATCTGTCACCTGCTGTCAACCGCCTTGCAGGAAAATGTTATTTATTTGTGATGACTTTCCCGTCGCCTGCGGGCAAAAATGCAACTTTTCCCGTTTTTATCTTCCCGTTTCGCTCAACTTAGTATAAAAAAGCAGGCTATTTCGTCTATTCAGATAAGACTTGCATACCCAGGAGCATTACCTTGAATATTTCCAGGATTTCCCGTCTGGCGTTGGCACTCGCCTTTGGCGTGACTTTATCCGCTTGCAGTTCAACACCACCGGATCAGCAACCTTCTGAGCAGGTTGCTCCGGGCACCGCTTCCCGTCCGATCCTGTCAGCGGCTGAAGCGAAGAACTTCACCCGTGCGCACTATTTCTCGGCGATGGATCCCAATGCAGCCCCATGGACGCCTTCTTCTATTAACCTGCCGAAACAGCCAGACTTCGTTGTCGGCCCGGCCGGAGCAGAGGGCGTTACGCACACCTCAATTCAGGCAGCTGTTGATGCCGCAATCACCAAACACAGCGCATCTCGTCAGTACATTGCCATCCTGCCGGGTGAATACGAAGGAACCGTTTATGTTCCGGCTGCACCGGGAAGCATTACGCTTTACGGACTTGGCGAAAAAGCGGTCGACGTGAAAATTGGCCTGGCGATTGATTCAGAGATCGACAGCACCACCTGGCGCCATCTGGTGAACCCGGCCGGTAAATACATGCCAGGTAAACCGGCGTGGTATATGTTTGATAACTGCCAGCGCAAACGTGCCGCCACCATTGGCGTGATGTGCTCGGCAGTATTCTGGTCACAGAACAACGGCCTGCAATTGCAGAACCTGACCATTCAGAACACCCTGGGCGACAGCGTTGACGCCGGTAATCACCAGGCCGTGGCGCTGCGTAGCGATGGCGACAAGGTACAGATTAACAACGTCAATATCCTGGGCCGCCAGAATACCTTCTTCGTGACCAATAGCGGCGTGCAGAATACCCTTCAGAACAATCGTCTGACGCGTACTCTGGTCACCAACAGCTACATTGAAGGCGACGTGGATATGGTCTCCGGTCGCGGCGCGGTGGTATTTGATAACACCGACTTCCGCGTGGTGAATTCACGTACGCAGCAGGAAGGTTACGTCTTTGCCCCGGCCACGCAGTCCAATCTGTTCTATGGCTTCCTGGCCGTGAATAGCCGCTTTACTGCTGCTGGCGATGGCGTGGCGCAGCTTGGCCGCTCTCTGGACGTGGACTCCGCCACTAACGGCCAGGTCGTGATCCGCGACAGCGTGATTAACGAAGGCTTTAACATGGCGAAACCGTGGGCGGATGCGGCGATCTCGAAACGTCCTTTCTCCGGCAACACCGGCACGGTGGATGATAAAGACAACGTGCAGCGTAACCTGAACGACGCTAATTTCAACCGCATGTGGGAATACAACAACCGCGGTCTGGGTAGCAAAGTGGTTGCTGAACCGAAGCAGTAAAATGCCTGCTGCCGGGTGGCGGCTACGCCTTACCCGGCCTACCTCATGCATTAACCACGCATAAAAAAACCTCGCATGTGCGAGGTTTTTTTTCGTCTACGGATCAGTGAGCGTTAATCACAACCCACATCGGCCCTTGTCCGACCGCATAGCGTCCTTTCTCTTCCAGTAGACCCTGCACGCCTTTGATTTCATAGAGCGCGATGTGGTGGGATTTCTGCCCCGCCGCAATCAGGTATTTGCCGCTGTGATCGACATTAAAGCCGCGCGGCTGGGTTTCTGTCGGCTGGAAGCCCTCAACTGCCAGAACGCTGCCGTCTTCTGAGACGCTGAAGATGGTGATCAGACTGGAGGTACGGTCACAGGCATACAGGTGGCGGCCATCCGGCGTGATGTGAATGTCTGCCGCCCAGCGTGTGTCGGAGAAATCAGCTGGCATCATGTCCAGCGTCTGTACGCACTCGATCTGCCCGTTAGGATCGTTCAGCTCCCAGACATCTACCGAGCTGTTCAGCTCGTTAACGACATAGGCATACTGCTGATTCGGGTGGAAGACCATATGGCGCGGGCCTGCGCCTTCCACGGTGGTGACTTCCGCCGGGCTCTGCGCGACCAGATGACCGTCATCGCTCAGGGTAAACAGGCAGATGCGATCCTGCTTCAGCGCTGGCACCCACAGCGTGCGGTTATCCGGCGAAATGTTGGCGGAGTGGCAACCTTCAAGCCCTTCTACCACGTCGACGGTTTCAACGGGAATACCGTCTTCCAGGCGGGTGACGCTCACGCAGCCTGCATTGTAGGAGCCGCTGAAGATAAAGTTGCCTTTATGGTCGGTAGAAATATGGGTCGGGCTGCCCGGCAGCGGCGCTTCTGCGGTATAGGTCAGCGCGCCGTCATCCGGGGAGATGCGGTATGCGAGTACGCGGAATTCCGGGCGTACCCCGACATAAAGAAAACGTTTATCCGGGCTGACGACCATCGGCTGCACCTGGCCTGGCACATCAACAACCTGAACCAGCGTAAGCGAACCTTCTGTATTCAAACGCCAGACATGGATCTGCTGACTTTCAGGACTGGCGGTATAAACGGTTTGTTTCATGAATACTCCTGATTATTTTTAACGGTGAATGCTGAATTGTAGTCCGGGATTTTGCAGGGTTCCGCTCTCGGTGTACCATCCCGACAGACCTTAAATTCAACATTAACCCGGAAGAAAAAATGACCTCGCGAGTGATTGCCCTGGATTTAGACGGAACACTGCTTACCCCTCAGAAAACCCTGCTCCCCTCTTCTCTTGAGGCCCTCAAACGAGCCCGGGAAGCGGGGTATCAACTTCTCATCGTAACGGGTCGACATCACGTAGCCATTCATCCTTTTTATCAGGCACTGGGCTTAGATACACCTGCAATTTGTTGTAATGGCACTTATTTGTATGATTATCAGGCAAAAAAGGTTTTAACCTCTGATCCGCTTCCCGTTCCGCAGGCGCTGCAATTGATTGATTTACTGGATGAGCACGCGATTCACGGCCTGATGTATGTGGATAACGCCATGCTGTATGAACGCCCTACCGGCCATGTGATCCGCACCAGCAACTGGGCCCTGTCTTTGCCGGAAGCGCAGCGACCGGTGTTCACTCAGGTTTCCTCCCTGCGCCAGGCGGCGGAAGACGTCCAGGCAATCTGGAAATTTGCCCTGACCGATGAAGACACCGCCAAACTGAACACCTTCGCAAAACATGTCGAGCATACGCTGGGTCTGGAATGTGAATGGTCCTGGCACGATCAGGTGGATATCGCCCGTAAAGGCAACAGCAAAGGAAAGCGTTTGACCCAGTTCGTTGAGCCACAGGGCTGGTCAATGCAGGACGTGATTGCCTTCGGCGATAACTATAACGACATCAGCATGCTGGAAGCGGCCGGAACGGGCGTGGCGATGGGCAACGCCGATGATGCGGTGAAAGCGCGTGCTAACGTGGTGATTGGCGATAACACCACCGACAGCATCGCGCAGTATATTTATACCCACCTGCTGTAATCAGGCGGTGATAGAGACGCTCTTGATTTGCGCGTAAAGCCACAGGCCAGGCTTGATGCCCAGCTCATCCCTGGCCCACGGGCTGATGCGCGCCCACAGCGTTCTGTTGCCCACTTCCAGTTGCACTTCTACCTGGCCGTTATCATCAAAACACTGCGCCACTTTTGCGCGCAAAATATTGCGGATACTGGTTTGCAGCGGCGGTTGCAGCACCAGGGAGACATCCGACGCCTGAATGCGGATCCGTAACGTGGACTGAATCGGCGTATCGATTTTATTCACCCACAAATGCTGGTCACCCAGCGCCAGCGCGGTCATCGCATAATGTGGATGGTGCTCCAGCACGCTCACCTTCAGAATGCTGCTCTGCTGCTCCTTTGGCAGCCACGGATGCATAACGCTGCTGCCCCATACCTCTTCCAGATTGCCGAATGCCTTCACCCTGCCCGCCTCCAGCACCAGCACTTTGTCGGCCAGATGTAAGATCTCATCCAGCGAATGGCTGACGTACAGCATGGGCACGTTGATTTCCCGCGCCAGACGTTGCAGATACGGCAGCAACTCGCGCTTGCGCGGAATATCCAGCGAGGCCAGCGGCTCATCCAGCAGCAACAATTCCGGCGCGGTTAACAGGGCGCGGCCAATTGCCACGCGCTGTTTTTCACCACCCGACAGCGAAGACGGGAGACGATCGAGCAGCGGTTCGATGCCCAGCAGCGCCACCAGCTTATCGAACTGTCCGGCCATGCTTTTTGACATGCCATAGCGCAGATTTCCGCGCACGCTGTAGTGCGGAAACAGGCGCGCATCCTGAAACACATAGCCGATGCGGCGCTTATCCGGTGACAGGCAGACCTTCTTCTCCGCGTCGTTTAAGACGCGGTTATTTAACACAATTCTGCCAGACTGGGGACGCGTCAGGCCGCTAATCGCATTAATCAGCGACGTTTTCCCTGCCCCGGAAACGCCAAAAATGGCGGTGATACCGCTGGCAGGCAGCGTTTCGTTAAGCGTCAGAGTGTGGCTGCCCAGGGTTTGCGTAAAGTTGAGTTCCAGCATCACGGTTTCCCCATCCGTTCACGGCTAAGGCGCGCCAGCCATTCAGACACCAGCAGCGAGACCAGGGCGAGTACAATCGAAATAATACACAGCCGGGCCGCCGCACCTTCGCCACCCGGGGTTTGAATCAGGGTATACATGGCCGACGGGATGGTCCGCGTCTCGCCGGGAATGTTGGACACAAAGGTGATGGTCGCGCCGAACTCACCCAGTGAGCGGGCGAAGGCTAACACCGTACCGACGATAATGCCCGGTAAGGTGAGCGGAAGCGTAATGGTCAGGAATACCCGCCAGCGGCCTGCACCCAACGTGCGGGCGGCCTGCTCTAGCCGGATATCCACCCCTTCCAGCGCCAGGCGGATAGCGCGCACCATTAGCGGGAAGGACATTACTGCCGCGGCCAGAACCGCGCCGCGCCAGCTGAAAGCAAAGGTCAGGCCGAACCAGTCGTACAGCCATTCGCCGATAAAACCGCGTCGCCCCATGGAGATCAGCAGCAGATAGCCGACCACCACAGGCGGTAACACGAGCGGAAGATGGAGAACACTGTCGAGCAGGGCTTTGCCTGGAAACTTCACGCGAACCAGTAACCAGGCAAAGAACACCCCAAAGGGCAAACTCAGCGCAACCGCCAGGGAAGAGACTTTCAGGCTCAGCAGCACGGCCTGCCATTCAGGTTCGGTCAATATCATTCGTGAGTCGTAAATCCGTAACGTTTAAAGATAGCGGACGCTTCAGGCCCCTTCAGGTAGTCAACGAAGGCCGTCACGGTCGCATTTTTATGTCCATCAACTATCGCAACAGGATATTCTACTTTCTTATGCGAGTCTTCCGGGAAGGTACCGACCACCTTCACACCTTTACTGGCGACGGCGTCGGAGCCGTAAACGATCCCGAGTGGCGCTTCGTTACGCTCCACCAGCGCCAGCGCGCCGCGCACATCTTCTGCGGGAGCCAGCTTCGGTGATAAGGTCTCCCATGCGCCCAGTTTTTGCAGCGCTTCTTTCGCATAAATCCCGGCAGGAACATGCTCCGGATCGCCCACCGCCAGACGGCCACCGTTGAGCAGACGGGTCCAGTCCGTCTGTTTGTTGATGGCGATGTCGCCCTGCTTGCTGTTTGCGGGCGCGACCACCACCAGGCTATTTCCCAGCAGGGTTTCGCGGCTAGCCGTATCAACAGATTTTTTCTCCACCGCGTAGTCCATCCATTTCTGATCGGCAGAGATGAACAGATCAGCCGGAGCCCCCGCTTCGATCTGGCGGGCCAGCGTCGACGAGGAGGCAAACGACGAAACGACCTCGACGTTTTTCTCTTTTTTGTATACCGCAGCAATATCCTGCATCGCGTTAGTCAGCGACGCCGCCGCAAAGACCGTGATTTTTCCTTCATCCGCCAGCGCGTGGCCGGTGAGTGAGAGAGTCAGCGTTGCTCCTGCGAAAAGGCGTACCCATGAACGTGCCATTTGAAGCTCCTGTGCGTATCGTTATATACAAATAAATATAACGACATATCGCAGGTGTTCCTAGCGCTAAATCGTACCCATTAATGCGTAAACTCAAGGAACGTTGTAAAAGATATCGGCGGGAGAGGAATAAACTTGAGAGCAAAACGCCCGGGCTGGCCGGGCGTTTTGGAGGAAATCATTGCTGCTTTTTAGGCTGGTCACGACGATGACCAATATTCGAAAAGACGTTGAACACTTCACCCAGGCCGTAGATGGCACCGAGGATGATAGCCATCACTACTGGCACCATGATTACCGCGAATACCAGACTTTTCAACAACTCTAACATGGTTTTCTCCAGATCTTGTGAACGGCTTATTCTACCCTGAAAAGTAAGAAAAACATCCCCTTTTGTGCGGTGCGCTTTCCGCCCCCGGACATTTGGGTCACAATAACCTTTTTGCCGGGACATTGTTATGCAGGCCGAAATTCTCCTCACCCTACGACTTCAGCAGAAGCTTTTCGCCGATCCGCGACGCATCGCCCTGTTAAAACAAATAGAACAAACTGGCTCGATTAGCCAGGGAGCCAAAAACGCCGGCATCAGCTATAAAAGCGCCTGGGATGCGATTAACGACATGAACACCCTGAGCGAACAAACGCTGGTAGAGCGCGCCACCGGCGGAAAAGGCGGCGGCGGTGCCGTGTTGACGCGTTACGGGCAACGCCTGATCCAGCTCTATGACTTACTGGCGCAGATCCAGCAAAAAGCATTTGATGTGCTGAGCGATGACGACAACCTGCCGCTGGACAGCCTGCTGGGCGCCATCTCCCGTTTCTCTTTGCAGACCAGCGCCCGCAACCAGTGGTTTGGTACGGTGACGGGGCGCGATCATTCGCAGGTGCAGGAGCATATTGAGATCCTGCTCGCGGACGGCACAACGCGCCTGAAAGCCGCCATCACCGCGCAAAGTGGTCAACGCCTTGGGCTGAACGAAGGTCAGGAGGTGCTGGTATTACTCAAAGCGCCCTGGATCAGCATCACGCTTAACCCTGAGCAGGCCTCCGAGGCCGACAACCAGCTACGCGGGCGTATCAGCCACATCGAGCGCGGCGCAGAACAGTGTGAAGTGCTGATGACCCTGCCGGATGGACAGTCGCTCTGCGCCACCGTTCCGGTGAACGACGCGACCGAATTAGATGAAGGTGCTGTGGTGACCGCATATTTCAATGCAGACCGGGTAATTATCGCCACATTGTGCTAAGCGCATTGACAACCCCACCAACACTGAGTATCCCTGACATCTGTTGCTGCAAAAAATGGGATAACACATGTCATCATTGCATATTTCGCAAGGCACGTTTCGTCTTAGCGATACCCGTACCTTATCGCTGCCAGAGTTAACCCTTCGCGCCGGAGAAAGCTGGGCGTTTGTGGGCACGAATGGCAGCGGAAAATCCGCGCTGGCCCGCGCTCTGGCAGGCGAATTAACCCAGCTGAAGGGTGAGCGTCAGTGCACCTTTACCCGGCTGACGCGCCTTTCCTTTGAACAGCTGCAAAAGCTGGTCAGCGATGAGTGGCAGCGTAACAATACCGATTTGCTCAGCCCCGGCGAAGAAGATACCGGCCGCACGACGGCGGACATTATCCAGGATGAGATAAAAGATCCTGCCCGCTGTCAGCAGCTGGCGGAGCAATTTGGCATTACCGCCCTGCTTAACCGCCGCTTTAAATATCTCTCTACCGGCGAGACGCGCAAAACGCTGCTGTGCCAGGCGCTGATGAGCGAGCCGGAACTCCTGATTCTGGATGAACCGTTTGACGGACTGGATGTGCAGTCCCGCGCGCAGCTGGCAGCGTTGCTGGCGTCGCTTAACCAGCAGGGATACACCCTTGTGCTGGTCCTTAACCGCTTTGATGAGATCCCGGATTTCGTACATTACGCGGGCGTGCTGGCGGACTGTAGCCTGACCGAAACCGGCGAGAAAGCCGTACTGCTCCGGCAGGCGCTAATTGCACAGCTGGCCCACAGCGAGAAACTGGACGGTATTGCGCTGCCGGAGCCGGATGCCCCTTTTGCACGCCACGGGCTGGATCCTGACCAGCCGCGCATTGTGCTGCGCGATGGGGTGGTTGCTTACGACGATCGCCCTATTCTTAATCATCTCAGCTGGACGGTTAATCCTGGTGAGCACTGGCAGATCGTCGGCCCCAACGGGGCGGGTAAATCCACGCTGCTAAGCCTGATCACTGGCGATCACCCGCAGGGTTACAGCAACGATTTGACCCTCTTCGGCCGCCGCCGCGGCAGCGGGGAAACCATCTGGGATATCAAAAAGCATATCGGTTATGTCAGCAGCAGCCTGCATCTGGACTACCGGGTGAGCACTACGGTGCGAAACGTGATCCTCTCTGGCTTCTTCGATTCCATTGGTATTTATCAGGCGGTATCTGACAAGCAGCACAAGCTGGCGCAGCAGTGGCTGGATATTCTGGGTATGGACAACCGGGTAGCCGATGCGCCATTCCACAGCCTGTCGTGGGGGCAGCAGCGGCTGGCATTGATCGTCCGCGCGCTGGTTAAGCATCCTACGCTGTTGATTCTTGATGAACCGTTGCAGGGGCTGGATCCCCTCAACCGTCAGCTGATCCGCCGCTTTGTGGATGTCCTGATTAGCGAAGGTGAAACCCAGTTGCTGTTTGTCTCCCACCATGCTGAGGATGCCCCATCCTGCATCACCCATCGGCTGGAATTTGTGTCTGACGGCGAGCATTACCGCTACCTGCTGAGCAAAATCGATTAACGCGTGGAGGGCGCTGCCCTCCGCTTTTCAGACAACCTGCAACAATACATCTCTATCTCTTTGATCTACAATGCACTCAGTCTGTGAAAAAGCGCCTGTGAAAACCAGTGTAAACGATACCACTATTTTATCCCATGTCACACTTTTCGCGTCTCTGATATGCTATGGTTAATTCATACCATAAGCCTAATGGAGCGAAATATGCGAGTTCTGGTAACAGGTGGTAGCGGTTACATAGGAAGTCATACCTGCGTACAACTTCTGCAAAGCGGCCACGATGTCGTCATTCTTGATAACCTGTGCAACAGTAAGCGCAGCGTGCTGCCGGTCATTGAACGCCTTGCGGGTAAACAGCCGACTTTCGTGGAAGGCGATATCCGCAATGAAGCATTGATGACTGAAATCCTTCACGATCACGCGATTGAAACCGTTATCCACTTCGCGGGCCTGAAAGCGGTGGGCGAATCGGTAGCAAAACCGCTTGAGTACTACGACAACAACGTCAACGGTACCCTGCGTCTGATCTCCGCCATGCGTGCGGCGAACGTTAAAAACTTTATCTTCAGCTCTTCCGCGACCGTCTACGGCGATCAGCCAAAAATTCCTTACGTTGAAAGCTTCCCGACCGGAACGCCACAAAGCCCGTATGGCAAAAGCAAGCTGATGGTAGAGCAGATCCTGACCGACCTGCAAAAAGCCCAGCCTGAGTGGAGCATCGCGCTGCTGCGCTACTTCAACCCGGTTGGCGCGCATCCGTCAGGCGACATGGGTGAAGATCCGCAGGGCATTCCAAATAACCTGATGCCGTATATCGCGCAGGTTGCCGTAGGGCGTCGCGACTCCCTGGCGATTTTTGGTAACGATTATCCCACCGAAGACGGCACCGGCGTGCGCGATTACATTCACGTGATGGATCTGGCCGACGGCCACGTGGCGGCGATGCAGCAGCTGGCGGATAAACCGGGCGTGCATATTTACAACCTCGGCGCCGGCGTCGGCAGCAGCGTGCTGGATGTGGTGAATGCCTTCAGTAAAGCCTGCGGCAAGCCAGTGAAGTATCACTTCGCGCCGCGTCGTGATGGCGACCTCCCGGCTTACTGGGCCGATGCCACCAAAGCGGATAAAGAGCTTAACTGGCGTGTTACCCGCACGCTTGATGAAATGGCACAGGATACCTGGCACTGGCAGTCACGCCATCCGCAGGGTTATCCGGATTAAGGATTTGTCATGACACAATTCAATCCCGTTGATCACCCGCATCGTCGTTTTAACCCGCTCAGCGGGCAATGGATTTTAGTTTCACCGCATCGCGCCAAGCGCCCCTGGCAGGGGGCGCAAGAGACGCCTGCCAAACAGTCGCTGCCGCAGCACGATCCGGACTGCTTCCTCTGTCCGGGCAACACGCGCGTGACGGGCGATACAAACCCGAACTACAAAGGCACCTTCGTTTTCACTAACGATTTTGCGGCGCTGATGACCGACACGCCGGACGCGCCGGAAAACCACGACCCGCTGATGCGCTGTGAAAGCGCCCGCGGCACCAGCCGCGTGATCTGCTTCTCTCCCGATCACAGCAAAACGCTGCCGGAGCTGAGCGTTGAGGCGCTGAAAGAGGTGGTCAGCACCTGGCAGGCGCAAACGGCGGAGCTGGGCCAGACCTATCCGTGGGTGCAGGTATTTGAAAATAAAGGCGCGGCGATGGGCTGCTCTAACCCGCATCCGCACGGCCAGATCTGGGCGAACAGCTTCCTGCCGAACGAAGCCGAACGTGAAGACCGGCTGCAAAAAGCCTATTTCGCCCAGAACGGTTCGCCGATGCTGGTGGATTACACCCAGCGTGAACTGGCGGACGGCAGCCGCACTGTGGTGGAAACCGAGCACTGGCTTGCGGTAGTCCCTTACTGGGCGGCGTGGCCGTTTGAAACGCTGCTGCTGCCAAAGGCCCATGTTCAGCGTATTACGGACCTCAGCGACGCCCAGCGAGACGACCTTGCCCTGGCGCTGAAAAAACTGACCAGCCGCTACGACAACCTGTTCCAGTGTTCCTTCCCCTACTCCATGGGCTGGCACGGTGCGCCGTTTAACGGCGAAGAGAATCAACACTGGCAGTTACATGCACACTTCTATCCGCCGCTGCTGCGTTCTGCGACGGTACGTAAATTCATGGTGGGCTATGAAATGCTGGCGGAAACCCAGCGCGACCTGACGGCGGAACAGGCGGCAGAACGCCTGCGTGCCGTTAGCGACGTCCATTACCGCGAATCAGGAGTTTAAAAATGAGTCTGAAAGATAAAACACAATCCCTGTTTGCTGAAAAATTTGGCTACCCTGCCACCCATATTATCCAGGCGCCAGGCCGCGTTAATCTGATCGGCGAGCACACCGACTATAACGACGGTTTTGTCCTGCCGTGTGCCATCGACTACCAGACGGTGATCGCCTGCACGAAACGTTCAGATCGTAACGTGCGAGTGATCGCCGCGGATTACGGCAACGAAATTGACGAATTTTCCCTTGATGCGCCGATCGTGACCCACGACAGCCAGCAGTGGTCGAACTATGTTCGCGGCGTGGTGAAGCATCTTCTGAAGCGTAACAAGAATTTCGGCGGGGCCGATCTGGTGATCAGCGGCAACGTGCCGCAAGGGGCGGGATTAAGCTCTTCCGCATCGCTGGAAGTGGCGGTCGGCACCGTGTTCCAGCAGCTTTATCATCTGCCGCTGGACGGGGCGCAAATCGCCCTCAACGGTCAGGAAGCGGAAAACCAGTTCGTGGGCTGCAACTGCGGCATTATGGATCAGCTGATTTCCGCGCTGGGCAAGAAAGAACATGCTTTGCTGATTGACTGCCGCTCCCTGGGGACCAAAGCGGTTCCACTGCCAAAAGGTGCGGCTGTGGTGATCATCAACAGCAACTTCAAACGCACACTGGTGGGGAGCGAGTACAACACCCGCCGCGAGCAGTGTGAAACCGGCGCGCGCTTCTTCCAGCAGCCAGCCCTGCGTGATGTCTCACTTGACGAATTTAACAAGGTTGCCCACGAACTGGATCCGGTTGTCACGAAGCGCGTGCGTCACGTGCTGACGGAAAATGCCCGTACCGTAGAAGCCGCCTCCGCGCTGGCGAAAGGTGACCTGAAACGGATGGGCGAGCTGATGGCCGAATCGCATGCCTCCATGCGCGACGATTTCGAAATCACCGTGCCACAAATCGACACCCTGGTTGAAATTGTGAAAGCCACGATTGGCGACAAAGGCGGCGTGCGTATGACCGGGGGGGGATTTGGCGGCTGTGTCGTCGCCCTGGTGCCGGAAGAGCTGGTCCCTGCCATTCAGGACGCGGTGGCTAAACAGTACGAAGCCAAAACGGGCATCAAAGAAACTTTCTATGTCTGCAAAGCATCACAAGGAGCCGGACAGTGCTAAACGAAACACCTACTCTCGCACCGGATGGTCTGCCGTATCGCCTGTTAACCCTGCGCAACAGCGCCGGGATGGTGGTTACGCTGATGGACTGGGGCGCAACGTTACTTTCTGCCCGCGTACCAATGCCTGACGGCAGCGTGCGCGAAACCCTGCTCGGCTGCGCATCGCCCGAGCAGTATATCGAGCAGACCGCTTTTCTGGGCGCATCCATAGGCCGCTACGCCAACCGCATCGCCAGAAGCCGGTTTACGCTGGACGGCGTAACCTATTCCCTGCTTGCCAGCCAGGGTGAAAATCAGCTGCACGGCGGCCCGGAAGGGTTTGATAAACGTCGCTGGAAGATTGTGCAGCAAAATGACGGTGAGGTCTGGTTCTCTCTGGACTCCCTCGACGGAGACCAGGGCTTCCCGGGCAATCTCACCGCAACCGCACGCTTTACCCTGACCGAAGATAATCGTATCGCCATTGAGTACCGCGCGACCGTCGACAAGCCGTGCCCGGTCAACCTGACTAACCACGCCTATTTCAACCTTGACGGCAATCAGACCGATGTCCGCAGCCACAAACTCCAGATCCTGGCGGACGCGTATCTGCCGGTCGATGAGATGGGGATCCCTTATCAGGGGCTGAAACCGGTAAGCGGTAATAGCTTTGATTTCCGTCAGCCGAAAACCATCGCCCAGGATTTCCTGAGTGATGACGATCAGCGCAAGGTGAAAGGCTACGACCACGCTTTCCTGTTGCAGGCGAAAGGCGATCTTTCTCAACCTGCCGCACAGGTCTGGTCTGCGGATGAGAAGTTACAGATGACGGTCTACACCACCGCCCCTGCCCTGCAGTTCTACTCCGGTAATTACCTGGAGGGGACCACGGCGCGTGAACATAACGACTACGCCGCCTGGCAAGGTCTGGCGCTGGAGAGCGAGTTCCTACCGGACAGTCCTAACCATACTGAATGGCCGCAGCCGGACTGCGTGCTGCGTCCGGGTGAAGAGTACGTAAGCGTCACAGAGTATCATTTCATTCCGCGCGCATAATGTCCGGCGGCGCTACGCGTGCACGGGCCTACGAATGTAGGCCGGATAAGCGAAACGCCATCCGGCAAAAAGCCTGGCCCTCACCGCGAGGGCTTTTTTCCGCTCAGCTTGCTGAAAATAGCGGCGATCGCAGACAAAATCATAACCCTGGATTCACATGCATCTTACACTCTCGAACTATTTTCGCTATGGTTAGGGTTAAGCGTTGCTGCTGGCACAGTCACGGCAATATAATGAGAATTGTTATCATTCAAAATGCTTGAGGAGTAAGAAATGGCTAATACTAAGCTTGTCCTGGTGCGCCACGGCGAAAGCCAGTGGAACAACGAAAACCGCTTCACCGGTTGGTATGACGTTGATCTGTCCGAGAAAGGCGTGAGCGAAGCAAAAGCGGCAGGTAAACTGCTGAAAGAAGAAGGCTTCACCTTTGACTTTGCTTACACCTCTGTGCTGAAACGTGCCATCCATACCCTGTGGAACATTCTGGACGAGCTGGATCAGGCCTGGCTGCCGGTTGAGAAATCCTGGAAACTGAACGAGCGTCACTACGGTGCGCTGCAAGGTCTGAACAAAGCAGAAACCGCAGAAAAATACGGTGACGAGCAGGTTAAGCAGTGGCGTCGTGGTTTTGCGGTCACGCCTCCAGAGCTGAGCAAAGATGACGAGCGCTACCCGGGCCACGATCCGCGTTACGCGAAGCTGACTGAGGCTGAACTGCCGCAGACCGAAAGCCTGGCGCTGACCATCGACCGCGTTGTGCCTTACTGGAACGAAACCATTCTGCCACGCCTGAAAAGCGGCGAGCGCGTCATTATCGCTGCTCACGGTAACTCCCTGCGTGCGCTGGTGAAATACCTGGACAACATGGGTGAAGATGAAATCCTCGAGCTGAACATCCCTACCGGCGTGCCGCTGGTGTACGAGTTCGACGAAAACTTCAAGCCAGTTAAACATTACTACCTGGGTAACGCCGACGAAATCGCTGCAAAAGCGGCGGCCGTGGCGAACCAGGGTAAAGCGAAGTAATTTTCGCCGGACATAAAAAAAGCGTGGAGCAATCCACGCTTTTTTATTGCCCGCGATAAACTTAACCGCGACGCGCTTTTACCGCATCCGCCAGCTGACGCAGGATCGCATCGGTATCATCCCAGCCAATGCAGGCATCCGTCACGCTCTTACCGTAGACCAGCGGCTCGCTGCCCTCCAGATTCTGATTGCCTTCCACCAGATGGCTCTCAATCATCACCCCAATCACTGCGCGTTCACCGTTGGCGATTTGCTGACAAACGTCTGCACCAACTTCCATCTGCTTTTTGAACTGTTTGCTTGAGTTCGCATGGCTGAAATCGATCATGATCTGCGGCGCCAGTCCCGCTTTCTCCAGACCCGCCTTCACTTCCGCTACGTGTTTAGCGCTGTAGTTAGGCTCTTTACCGCCGCGCAGAATGATATGGCAATCGCCATTACCGCTGGTATTCACGATAGCCGAGTGGCCCCACTTAGTCACCGACAGGAAGCAGTGCGGCGCGCCAGCCGCATTGATGGCATCAATAGCGACTTTGATGGTGCCATCAGTGCCGTTTTTGAAACCCACCGGGCATGACAGGCCAGACGCCAGCTCACGGTGAACCTGCGATTCAGTCGTACGCGCACCAATAGCGCCCCAGCTCATCAGGTCAGCCAGATACTGCGGGGTGATCATATCGAGGAATTCTCCGGCAGCAGGCAGCCCGCTGTCGTTAATCTCCAGCAGCAGCTTACGCGCAATACGCAGGCCGTCGTTGATCTGGAAACTGTTGTCCATGTGCGGATCGTTGATCAACCCTTTCCAGCCCACGGTGGTACGCGGTTTTTCGAAATAAACGCGCATCACAATTTCCAGTTCGCCCTTCAGCTCTTCGCGCAGGGTGAGCAGACGTGACGCGTACTCTTTGGCCGCAGCAGGATCGTGAATGGAGCACGGTCCGATGACCACCAGAAGACGATCGTCGCTACCTTTCAGGATCTTGTGGATCGCCTTGCGGGCATGAGACACCGTGTTGGCGGCATTTTCGGTGGCGGGGAATTTTTCAAGGAGCGCTACGGGAGGTAATAACTCATTGATCTCTTTAATGCGTAAATCGTCGTTCTGATAATTCATCTTCTTTCCGGCTCTGCCATATCTTTAGTAATGAAAGCAATGCTTTCAATCTAACTTGTCGGTCACGAAGTGTAAACGGGCTTTTACACTTCGCGCAGATAATTCCTGGAATTCGCCTAAAATACGCAACAAAATAGCGAAAAATGAGATCTCGCCTAAGCTTTTTACTTGTAACGACTGTTTTTAAATATTTATACGCGATTCCATCCTGACATAATTCAGGAATCTGGGATCTTTCGCCACTGAACAAGATGCACTGTTGGAGAATGTTATCCAGCGTAACGATAAGAACAGGAGCACCATGATGAAAATGACGAAACTGACTACGCTTTTCCTGACGGCAACCCTTACCCTGGCAAGCGGTAGCGTACTGGCAGCCGATACAGGCTCCTCCGGCAGCAACGGCGACGCGAATGCCGCTGCCGAAGCGGGCCAGGTTGCGCCGGATGCAAAACAGAATATCGCGCCAAATAATGTTGATAACAGTAATATCAACACGGGCAATACCAACACCGGCGGTACGAATACCGGCACGATGAACCATGACGGTATGAGCACTGACGAAGTTCACAAAAACTCAATGTGTAAAGACGGGAAATGCCCGGACCCGAATGACAAAGTGGGCAGCGATGCCAATACCAAAACGGACGGTACTACCCAGTAACCTTCCGTAAGGTAAAAGAGGGAGAGCGAATGCTCTCCTTTTTTATTTAAGCTCTTAAAAACGCTACACTAAAAATAATAATAAATCAGGAACGATACCATGGCGCACTCCCACTCCCATTCCCACTCCACTGGCGATGAAAATGCCAAACGGCTTCTGCTGGCTTTTGGCGTCACTGCCACCTTTATGATTATTGAGGTGACAGGCGGACTGATCTCCGGATCGCTGGCGCTGCTGGCCGATGCCGGGCATATGCTGACCGACGCTGCCGCGCTCCTGTTTGCTCTGCTGGCCGTGCAGTTTGCCCGTCGCCCTCCCAATGCCCGCCACACCTTTGGCTGGCTCAGACTGACCACACTTGCTGCGTTCGTGAATGCGATTGCACTGGTGGTTATTACCATTCTTATCGTCTGGGAGGCGTTTCAGCGCTTTCGTCATCCACAACCGGTAGCCGGAACGACGATGATGGTGATTGCTATTGCCGGGTTGGTCGCCAATATTCTGGCATTCTGGATATTGCACCGCGGCAGCAGCGAAAAAAATCTGAACGTACGGGCCGCGGCGCTTCACGTGCTGGGCGATCTGCTGGGTTCCGTAGGTGCCATCGTCGCCGCGCTGATCATTATGGGTACGGGCTGGACCCCCATCGACCCGATTCTTTCCGTGCTGGTATCGTGCCTTGTATTACGCAGTGCCTGGCGGCTGTTGAAAGAGAGCGTGAATGAACTGCTGGAAGGCGCTCCCACGTCGCTGGATATTGGCGAGCTAAAACGCAATCTGTGTCGTTCCATTCCTGAAGTCCGTAACGTTCACCACGTTCACGTCTGGCTGGTGGGTGAGAAACCGCTTATGACGCTGCACGTTCAGGTTATTCCGCCCCACGATCACGATGCGTTGCTTGAACGTATTCGGCACTTCCTTGAGCATCACTACGAAATTGCGCACTCCACCATCCAGATGGAGTATCAGCCTTGTAACGGGCCAGACTGTCACCTGAACGAGGCGCAGTCCGGCCACTCACACGAGCATCACCATTAGCGGGAAAGCGCGCGAGAGCCACGCTCACGCGCGCTGTTGATCCACATGCGGCTACCGTTCAGGGCAATGACGGTCAGCAGCATATACTCCAGCGACATGGCATAAACGCCCTGACGGGCAAAAATCACCACGCTAATCACGTTGATGACCACCCACAGCAGCCAGTTTTCAACGTATTTACGGGTCATCAGGATCATTGCGGCAATCGAAAGCACCATCATGCAGGAATCCCAGAACGGGAAGGCATCAGGCTGAAGCTCAGGCATCGTCACGTTTAATCCCAGACCCGACATGACCGAGACCGCCACGCGCGTCAGGAAGGCAAATACCGGGTCAATAAAGACGGTCATAAAGCCGATTGCCACCACGCAGGCCGCGAGCCAGGCAATGGCTTTTGGCAACGGCAGCCAGCGGATTTGCAGCTCCGCCTCCTGCTGACTGTTTTGCCGCGACCAGGCGTACCAGCCATAGATATTGGCCGCGAAGAAGAACAGCTGCAGAAGCAAGCTGGCGTAGAGCTGGATCTGGAAGAAGATGATCGCAAACAGCGTGACGTTTATCAGCCCGAACGCATAGTTACTGATCTTCTCAAGGCTGGCCAGCCAGATACAGAGTAAACCGGCCAGCGTACCTACCGCTTCAATCCACGACAGGTCATAGCCGCCCGCACCAATCGGGATATGAACCAGGATGTTCTGTGTGCTAAAAAAATCCATTTTTTCTCCGGGGCGTAATAAGTTAAGTACGTAGTGTAGCCGCAAAATCCAGCATACGGTTAAGCGGAATTAACGCGCCTTCGCGCAGGGCGGCGTCTACGTGGATCTCATGCGCTGCGCCCCCGATCTCCAGCCCCTCCGCTATCGCCTTAAGTCCATTCATCGCCATCCACGGGCAGTGCGCGCAGCTTCGACAGGTCGCCCCTTCTCCGGCGGTTGGCGCTTCGAGCAGCTCTTTTTCTGGTACGGCCTGCTGCATTTTATAGAAGATACCGCGATCGGTCGCCACGATGAGCTGCTTGTGCGGCAGGGTTTTTGCCGCGTTTATCAACTGGCTGGTTGAGCCGACGGCGTCCGCCATCTCAACAATCGACTGCGGCGACTCCGGATGCACCAGAATTGCGGCCTGCGGGTATAAGCGTTTCATCCTGGTCAGTGCCTGGGTCTTAAACTCGTCGTGAACGATACAGGCGCCCTGCCAGCACAGTACATCCGCACCGGTCTGTTTTTGTACGTAGTTTCCCAGGTGACGATCGGGCGCCCAGATGATTTTCTCCCCCAGGCTGTCCAGATGTTCAATCAGCTCAACGGCAATACTGGACGTTACTACCCAGTCTGCCCGGGCTTTCACCGCCGCAGACGTATTGGCATAGACCACCACGGTACGGTCAGGGTGGGCATCACAGAAGGCGGTGAACTCATCAATCGGGCAACCGAGGTCAAGAGAACATTCGGCATTCAGCGTAGGCATCAGAATCGTTTTTTCCGGGCTGAGGATTTTTGCCGTTTCACCCATAAAACGAACCCCCGCGACCAGCAGCGTGGAGGCTGAATGCTTAGCACCGAAACGCGCCATCTCCAGGGAGTCTGAGATACAGCCGCCCGTCTCTTCTGCCAGCTGCTGAATTTCTGGGTCGGTGTAGTAATGCGCCACCATCACCGCATCACGCTCTTTAAGCAGGCGCTTAATTTTTTCACGATAGAACTGTTTTTCATCCCGGCTTAGCGGAGCGGGCTTCGGCGGGAAGGGATAGATTGCGGTTTCGGGATCAAACATCACACTCATTATGGCTTCTCGTTTTACTGGCTTAACAATATTGCCTTTGTTTTGCATGAGATAACAAAAATGAGGCAATGGTGTTTTGTATACTAAACAAGATAGCGAATTTGAGGGGGAATGTCATCGGGAATTGATGCCGGTAGCATCTGTCGGGTGGCGGCTTCGCCTTACCCGACCTACAAGGCACTGGCGAACGACAGATAGCAAAAAGGCGCCTTTAGGGCGCCTTTCTACACTGGTGGGTCGTGCAGGATGACTCGGCTTCGCCTCGCCCTTCGGGCCGTTGCTAAAGCAACGTTATCCTTCACGTGTAATATCTGAGTAAGACATTAAAATTGGTGGGTCGTGCAGGATTCAAAATCCCGACCAATTGATTAAAAGTCAACTGCTCTACCAACTGAGCTAACGACCCATTCGGGTGTTGCCTGAATTATCACTCGGAACCAATAAAATTGGTGGGTCGTGCAGGATTCGAACCTGCGACCAATTGATTAAAAGTCAACTGCTCTACCAACTGAGCTAACGACCCATTCGGGTGTTGCCTGAATTATCACTCGGAACCAATAAAATTGGTGGGTCGTGCAGGATTCGAACCTGCGACCAATTGATTAAAAGTCAACTGCTCTACCAACTGAGCTAACGACCCGAGTGGTGGGTGATGACGGGCTCGAACCGCCGACCCCCTCCGTGTAAAGGAGATGCTCTACCAACTGAGCTAATCACCCACTCTGTACTGCCGGAACTGCTTTAAGTGGTGGGTCGTGCAGGATTCGAACCTGCGACCAATTGATTAAAAGTCAACTGCTCTACCAACTGAGCTAACGACCCACTTTTGCGCTGCTTTCACGTTGTTTGATATCCCGTGGCAACGGCGGCATATATTACTGATTTAAGAATTCTGCGCAACAAAAATTTCGATGAAGATCACTTAACTGCTTAGGAATCATGCTGCACGACCAGAAATAACGCGATTTCTGGTCATGCGATAATCAACCCATCGAACTCAAACGTTTTTGCGCTTGTTTGGCGCCGTCTGTACCCGGGAATTTCGCAACCACCTGCTGATAAACCGCTTTGGCTTTTGCAGTGTCGCCTTTGTCCTGCATGATCACGCCGACTTTATACATCGCATCAGGTGCTTTCGGTGATTTCGGGTAATTTTTCACCACAGAGGCAAAATAAAACGCCGCATCATCCTTTTTACCCTTGTTGTAATTCAACTGACCCAGCCAGTAGTTCGCATTTGGCTGGTAAGTAGAATCAGGGTACTTCTTAACGAAGTTCTGAAACGCAACGATAGCATCGTCCTGGCGCGATTTGTCCTGTACCAGGGCAATGGCCGCGTTATAGTCCGTATTCGCGTCACCGCTCTGTACAGGCGCACCTGACGACGCGGAGGCATCTGCCGCAGGTGCAGGCGTCGCCGCACCGCTTTGATCGCCTGCTGCGGGCTGTGCAGCCGCACCGCCGCTGCTCAGGCTATCCATCTGCGACAAGATTTGCTTCTGGCGTTCCACAACCTGATTAAGCTGATACTGACTCTCCTGGATCTGACCACGAAGGGAATCGATATCGTTCTGGTTGTCAGAAAGTTGCTGCTGGAGTTGAGTTAAAAGCTGGCTGTGAGCGTTAGAGATACGCTCGAGTTGAGTGACCCGGTCTTCTACCGAGCCTGAGCCGACACTACTGATTGGTGCCTGAGCAAAAGCGGCCCAGGGGGCCGCTATTCCAACCAGTAACGACAGACTCATCAGATGATGTCTGAAGTTACTGCTCATGCAATTCTCTTAGTAAACGAGTACGGCACGACGGTTTTTGGAGTAAGCCGCTTCGTCGTGACCCAGTACTGCTGGTTTTTCTTTACCGTAAGAAACGATGGAGATCTGGTCAGCAGAAACGCCTTTACCCTGCAGGTACATTTTAACAGCGTTCGCACGACGTTCACCCAGGGAGATGTTGTACTCTGGAGTACCACGTTCGTCCGCGTGACCTTCTACGGTGACTTTGTAAGACGGGTTGCTACGCAGGAAGTTTGCGTGCGCATCCAGCATTGCAGCGAAGTCAGAACGGATGTCGTATTTATCCAGATCGAAGTAAACGATGTTGTTCTGCTGCAGCTGCTGCATCTGAAGACGCGCTTGCTCTTCAGAAGACATGTTGCCATTGCCGTTAGCGTCCATACCGGTGCCGGCACCCATCATGCCTTCGCCGCTCTGGTCATTGCTTGCGTTCTTGTTAGAAGAACACGCTGCGATTGCCATTACAGGCAGAGCGATCATCAGCCCCTTCAGCACTTTGTTCAGTTGCATTTCTAAGATTCCTTTAGTAATCAATTAATTATTATTACAGATACGGCGACCAGGCAGGTGATTTTACCTGTCCATCAGTTGCCGGAAGACGCGCTTTGAAACGCCCATCTGTAGAAACCAGATTCAGCACGGATCCCATCCCCTGAGAAGAGCTGTAGATTACCATGGTGCCGTTAGGTGCCAGACTTGGCGTTTCATCCAGGAACGTTGACGACAGTATTTGTACGCCTCCCGTTACCAGATCTTGTTTGGCAATGTGCTGCTGACCACCCGCAGTGCTGACCATTACCATTGTTTTACCATCGGCACTGACGTCAGCATCCTGGTTCTGAGAACCTTCCCAGGTAATACGCTGCGCTGCTCCGCCGTTGATATTCACTTTATAAACTTGTGGACGACCCGCCTGGTCGGACGTAAAGGCCAGATTCTGGCTGTCCGGGAACCAGGTTGGTTCAGTGTTATTGCTACGACCATCCGTGACCTGACGGATCTGACCAGAACCAATATCCATTACGTACAGATTCAGGCTACCGGTTTTAGACAGGGCAAACGCCAGTTTGGTACCGTCCGGAGAGAACGCAGGTGCACCGTTGTGACGTGGGAATGACGCAACCTGACGAACGGCACCGTTAGAGAGCGTCTGGATGACCAGCGCGGAGCGGCCGCTTTCGAAGGTCACATACGCCAGCTTTGAGCCGTCCGGAGACCATGCCGGAGACATCAGCGGCTGCGGTGAACGGTGTACGGTGAACTGGTTGTAACCATCGTAGTCAGAGACGCGCAGCTCATAAGGGAACTGGCCGCCGTTGGTCTGTACCACGTACGCGATACGGGTACGGAACGCACCTTTAATACCGGTCAGCTTCTCAAACACTTCGTCACTCGCCGTGTGGCCTGCGTAACGCAGCCACTGCTTGTTCACTTTATAGGTGTTTTGAGCCAGAACGGTACCCGGCGCACCGCCGGTATCCACCAGCTGATAAGCGACGTTATAGCCGCCGTCTGGCGCAGGGGTAACCTGCCCGACAACCACGGCATCAATACCCAGCGCAGACCATGCAGCAGGCTGAACGTCCTGCGCAGTACCCGGCTGCTGAGGCAGACGAGAACGATCTAAGGGGTTAAATTTACCGCTGTTACGCAGGTCAGCGGCAACGATGCCGCCAATATCTTCAGGCGCAGCGCCCGGGCCTGCCCACTGGAACGGAACGACACCAATCGGACGCGCCGAGTCCACCCCTTGGGTGATTTCGATACGTACTTCTGCGTGCAGTACAGCTGCCCACAGCATTAAAAAACTAACTGCTACACGTAATGCCTGCTTCATCATATCTCCCTTATCTGGGTAACCTTACCCACGATAATTTAGCAGAATGTTAACAAACTCAAATAGACAAAACTACTTATCCTGCTTACGACCATAGACTGTTTTTCATACTTCCGTTAGAAGAGTTGATTACAGCTTAAAGTCCAGTTTGGCATCTTTTATCCTTTCATAAACAGCCTCGCTGGGCGGTTTAGGAATGTTCGCCGATCTGGCTGCGGCCAGCGCAGCCTGACAGAGCGCAGGATCGCCCCCTTCAGACGTCACGCTTTTCAACCTGCCGTCTGGCGCAAGATTGATGTGCAGTACGCATTGCTTGCCCTGATACAGGCCTGCATCAAAGAGTCGGCTCTGAATCGCAACCTGGATCTGTTTGGCATAAGCACTGATATCTGCACCTGTTGCCCCACCGTTGGCTCCGGAGGTACCGCTGTCTTTTGACGGCTGTCCATTTCCTTTCGCCCCACCGCCCGTTTTCGGTGCATTCTTACCGGAACTCAGGTCGCCCAGCAGATCGTCAACTCCTGCGGCTGCGGCAGCTTTCTCAGCGGCAGCGGCCTTTTTAGCAGCGGCTTTTTCGGCTGCTGCTTTCTTATCGGCAGCGGCTTTCTCAGCTGCAGCTTTTTTATCAGCAGCGGCTTTTTCTGCCGCAGCTTTCTCAGCGGCAGCCGCTTTTTTCGCAGCATCAGCAGCCGCTTTCTTCTCGGCTTCCTGCGCAGCTTTTTTAGCGGCTTCCGCTTCGGCTTTCTTCTGTGCGTCGGCAGCAGCCTTTTTCGCCGCTTCCGCTTCTGCTTTCTTCTTCGCATCAGCAGCCGCTTTCTTCGCCGCCTCGGCTTCCGCTTTCTGCTGAGCATCAGCAGCCGCTTTCTTCGCCGCTTCTGCGGCTAACTTAGCCTGAGCATCTGCCTGCGCCTTCGCATCTGCTGCGGCCTTGGCTGCCGCCTCTTCCGCTTGCTTCTGCTGTTCCTGAGCTTTCTTCGCGGCGGCTTCAGCCTGTTTCTGCTGCTCCGCCTGCTCTTTCGCCGCTTCCTGTGCCTGCAAACGCTCTTTCTCAAGCTGCTTCAGACGCTCCTGCTCGGCGGCCTGCTTTTCACGTAGCTCTTCCGCCTGCTGTTGCGCCTGTTTTTCACGCTGTTCTTCCGCACGTTTTGCACTCGCCTGCTGCTGTTGCTGGCGATTATAGTTCTGCACTACCGCACCGGGATCCACCATGACGGCGTCGATGGACGAGCCCCCACCGCCGCCTGATGCATCAAGGTGCTCATCGAACGAACTCCAGATCAGCGCTGCAAAAAGAATCACGTGCAGCACTGCGGAGACGATTATCGCTCGCTTAAGCTTGTCGTTCTGTTCGGTTGCCTTTGACACTATCGGTTCCCAAAAACTACGCAGATGATCAAATAGGCTGAGTCATTAAGCCAACTGACTTAACGCCCGCGCTATGTAGCAAGTTCAGCGCTTTGATAATTTCATCATATGGTACGTCTTTCGCACCACCGATTAAGAAGACCGTCTTCGGATTTGACTCCAGGCGTCGTTGCGCTTCAGCAATAACCTGCTCGGGCGGAAGCTGATCCATACGATCTTTCTCGACCACCACGCTGTACTGCCCTACGCCGGAAACCTCAATGATGACCGGAGGATCGTCATTGGTGCTTACCGCCTGTGATTCTGTCGCATCCGGCAGATCAACTTCTACGCTCTGGGTGATGATGGGGGCTGTCGCCATAAAGATCAGCAGCAGCACCAGCAGCACGTCCAGTAACGGAACGATATTGATTTCGGACTTGAGCTCGCGACGACCTCGTCCACGCGATCTGGCCATGGTTTACCCCTTGTTGCTCTCGGTGCTGGTAAACGCCTGACGATGCAGAATCGCGGTGAACTCTTCCATAAAGTTGTCGTAGTTCAGTTCCAGTTTATTCACGCGCTGGTTCAGACGGTTGTACGCCATTACCGCCGGAATTGCCGCGAACAGACCGATTGCGGTCGCGATCAGTGCTTCTGCGATACCCGGTGCCACCATCTGCAAGGTTGCCTGCTTCACCGCCCCCAGGGCGATAAAGGCGTGCATGATCCCCCACACCGTACCAAACAGGCCGATATACGGGCTGATGGAGCCAACGGTACCGAGGAAAGGAATATGCGTTTCAAGATTTTCCAGTTCGCGATTCATGGAAATGCGCATCGCACGCGACGCACCTTCTACCACGGCTTCCGGCGCATGGTTGTTAGCACGGTGTAAGCGAGCGAACTCTTTGAAACCACTATAAAAAATTTGTTCGGAGCCTGAAAGGTTATCACGGCGTCCCTGGCTTTCCTGATAGAGACGAGAAAGCTCTATACCCGACCAGAACTTATCTTCAAACGCTTCGGCTTCGCGGCCAGCGGCATTGAGGATACGCGTTCTCTGGATGATGATGGCCCAGGATGCGATTGAAAAACCAATCAAAATCAACATGATAAGTTTAACCAGAAGGCTTGCCTTCAGGAACAAATCAAGGATATTCATGTCAGTCACTGCTTAAACTCCGCGACAATAGACTTAGGAAGCGCACGAGGCTTCATTATGGTTGGATCAACACAGACAATCAGGACTTCAGCTGAGTTCAGTACCGTGTTCTCTGCATTGACTATCCGCTGCGTGAAAACCAGTGAAGTTCCGCGCATTGATGTAATTTCTGTTTGGACTTCGAGCATATCGTCGAGTCTGGCAGGCGCAAAATACTCAAGCGTCATCTTGCGTACCACGAAGGCAACTCGCTCAGCCAACAGCACCTGTTGACTAAAGTGATGATGGCGCAGCATCTCTGTGCGTGCCCGTTCATAAAAAGCAACGTAGCTGGCGTGGTAGACCACACCACCGGCATCGGTATCTTCGTAATAGACACGTACCGGCCATCGAAACAGCGTTGTATTCACTTTACATCCCGGTAATACAAGAAAAGTTGGAGCTTTCAAACTTCGCTACTATACGCGCGGGAATGATGGTTTGGAATGGGGGAAAGTAAACGGAGAGTAAATTTTTATGGGCTCGGGTAAGCCCATATCATTAACGGACATTTCTTATTCAGAAGAAGAAGAAAATCAAACCGGCGAGAAGAACCAGATCGGCAATCAGCGGGCAGAAGATGCCCTGCCAGTGAAGCGCTTTCGGACGAAAGCCGACACCGTGAATCACACCTGCACACACCGCCCACATAATCAAGAAGCCGTGCCAGATCTCAAGCTCGCTGGTTTTAGCCGCGAAGCGCGACGGGTCCCAGAAGATACAGCCCGCCAGCAGTAATGCCATAATGAGGGAAAGCGCCCGCAGGGGGCGCTTGTCCATTACCGCATATAACGTTGCGATAATATTCATTAGTGCTTATCTTCACCTGCTTTAGACGCTTCTACATGCTCAAGCGCCAGGGCAGTGATGACACCAAATGCACAGGCAAGAAGCGTCCCTAAAATCCATGCGAAATACCACATATTCAGCTCCTTACTTAATACATAGAGTGGGTGTTGCTTTCGATATGTTCTTTAGTGATGCGACCGAACATTTTCCAGTAACACCAGGCGGTGTAGAGCAGGATAATCGGCACGAACACGCAAGCAACGTACGTCATCAGGTTCAACGTCAACTGGCTGGACGTTGCATCCCACATGGTCAGGCTAGCATTCATCATGGTGCTGGATGGCATCACGAATGGGAACATAGCAATACCTGCCGTCAGGATAATGCACGCCAGCGTCAGGGAAGAGAACACGAACGCCATAGCGCCTTTCTCCAGACGAGACATTAACACTGTCAGCAGTGGCAGCAGCACACCCAGAGCAGGGATAGCCCACAGCGCAGGCATATTGTTGAAGTTCACCAGCCATGCGCCAGCCTGACGCGCCACCTCTTTGGTCAGCGGGTTAGACGGTGCGGTATGGTTAATGGCGGAGGTCACCACGTAGCCATCAATACCGTACACGACCCACACGCCTGCCAGCGCGAAGCAGACCAGCGTCACCAGCGCCGCCACCTGAGCGGTCGCACGGGAACGCAGGTGCAGTTCACCTACGGTACGCATCTGGAGATAGGTTGCGCCCTGGGTGATGATCATCGCCACGCTCACCACGCCCGCCAGAAGACCAAACGGATTCAGCAGCTGGAAGAAGTTACCGGTGTAGAACAGACGCATATATTCGTCGACGTGGAACGGTACGCCCTGTAACAGGTTACCGAACGCCACACCAATGACCAGCGGTGGAACGAAGCTACCAATGAAGATGCCCCAGTCCCACATGTTACGCCAGCGGGTGTCTTCAATCTTGGAACGGTAGTCGAAACCCACCGGACGGAAGAATAAAGAGGCCAGCACCAGAATCATCGCCACATAGAAGCCGGAGAACGCAGCCGCGTAAACCATCGGCCAGGCAGCGAACAGCGCGCCGCCTGCGGTGATCAGCCACACCTGGTTACCGTCCCAGTGCGGGGCGATGGAGTTGATCATGATTCGACGCTCGGTGTCATTACGACCGAGGAAACGGGTGAGCATGCCCACGCCCATATCGAAACCATCGGTGACCGCAAAACCAATCAGCAGAACGCCGATCAACAGCCACCAGATAAAACGCAATACTTCATAATCGATCATTTGATGACTCCTGTCTTAGCGTGCCGGCTGAGTAGTCGTAACAGACTGCTCGTAGTGGTAGCGACCGGTTTTCAGGCTGCTTGGGCCAAGGCGCGCGAACTTGAACATCAGGAACAGTTCAGCCACCAGGAACAGGGTGTACAGACCGCAAATCAGCAGCATGGAGAAGATCAGGTCGCCTGCGGTCAGGGAGGAGTTCGCTACCGCTGTTGGCAGCACCTCACCGATCGCCCATGGCTGACGGCCATATTCCGCAACAAACCAGCCGGACTCGATAGCAATCCATGGCAGTGGGATACCGTACAGCGCGGTGCGCAGCAGCCATTTTTTCTCACCGATACGGTTACGAATGACTGACCAGAACGAGGCCGCGATGATCAGCAGCATGATAATGCCGCAACCCACCATGATGCGGAACGCGAAGTACAGCGGCGCAACGCGTGGAATAGAGTCTTTGGTTGCCATCTGAATCTGCGCTTCCGTCGCGTCGGAGACGTTCGGGGTATAGCGTTTCAGCAGCAGACCGTAACCGAGGTCTTTCTTCACGTCGTTAAATTGATCGCGAACGGCCTGGTCGGTAGAGCCGGCGCGCAGCTGTTCCAGCAGCGAGTAGGCTTTCATCCCGTTACGGATACGCTCTTCATGCTGCACCATCAGATCTTTCAGGCCAGTCACCTGTTTGTCGACGGAGCGCGTGGCGATAATACCCAGAGCGTAAGGAATTTGAATGGCGAAGCGGTTTTCCTGCGCTTCCTGGTCAGGCACGCCGAACAGGGTAAACGCTGCCGGTGCCGGCTGGGTTTCCCATTCAGCTTCAATTGCGGCGAGTTTGGTTTTCTGCACGTCACCCATTTCGTAACCGGATTCATCACCCAGAACAATAACGGACAGAATCGCGGCCATACCGAAGCTTGCTGCGATAGCGAAAGAACGCTTGGCGAACGCGAAGTCACGGCCGCGCAGCATATAGTAGGAGCTGATGCCCAGCACGAACATCGCGCCGCACACATAGCCAGACGCCACGGTGTGCACGAATTTAACCTGGGCAACCGGGTTCAGGACTAGCTCAGCGAAGCTGACCATCTCCATACGCATGGTTTCGAAGTTGAAATCAGATGCGATTGGGTTTTGCATCCAGCCGTTCGCCACCAGGATCCACAGTGCGGACAAGTTGGAGCCTAATGCCACCAGCCAGGTTACCGCCATATGCTGGACTTTACCCAGACGGTCCCAACCGAAGAAGAACAGACCTACAAAGGTGGATTCGAGGAAGAAGGCCATCAGACCTTCAATGGCCAGCGGCGCACCGAAAATATCCCCTACATAGTGGGAATAGTAAGACCAGTTTGTCCCGAACTGGAACTCCATGGTCAGACCGGTTGCCACGCCCAGCGCAAAGTTGATACCAAACAACTTGCCCCAGAACTTGGTCATATCTTTATAAATCTGTTTGCCGGAGAGGACGTAAACCGTTTCCATGATGGCCAGCAGGAACGCCATACCGAGCGTCAGCGGCACAAAAAGGAAGTGGTACATCGCGGTCAAGGCAAACTGTAAGCGCGACAGTTCGACTACGTCTAACATTATGACTCCTTGCTCATCGCATGAAGACTCCGAGAGTGAACCCCGTTAGATAAGGATCCACACGCATGCCCCAATACAAAGTTATCTGCTTCCCTTCTTCGTTGCTTATTCTCTACAGGAGGAAAAAGCAATGATGAAAGGTTACAAATACGTTAAGAAAAAACCAAATTGATCCCGTAAATATAATACGCTGCAAAACCCTTACAATAAACAGGTTTTTATTCGAACAGATTTACGTTTTTCGACGGCGATCAATTTATAGCAAAATTACCACTTTTCGGCCATTTTGATCGGGAACAATTTAACGCCTTTTGGAGCCTTTTTCCAAGGATTAAACATTGATTTAAATCAAAAACAGCCGGCACTGTTAATGATGTTTCTTTGTGACATGGATAGTAAAAACCTTGTTAATAACATGTATATTTAAAGGCATTAATGGTTATAAAAGCCAGAAGATAATATAAACAGTTGTGATTTTTATTAACGCGTGTGAAAAAAGACCTTTTTGCAGGAAGAGAAACATATAATGTTATCCGCTTCACAGTATTTTTCTTTCGTTTTACTACCCGCCTAAAAGATTACATTTCATTCACCTTCGCTAATCTTAAAATTAACACCCTTTAGTGACTATTTGATGAAATAAAGGCCGCAGGGGATGCGGCCTTGATATTGTTCTTGAGATTACCTTTCAATTTTTATGCTGAAGGTCCGTGACTGGCCTGGCCTGAAAGGCCCCGTAATGGCTGAGCCCTCCTCCCCTTGCGCTTTGCACACCTCATTCATGTCCGTTTCGCAACAGGCCTGGACCTCACGGTTCACAGACAAAGCCACGTCACAGGAGCGGGTCTCCGAAGGGTTGTACAGACGAAGAATCATCTCGTCACGATCCTCCGCTTTTTTCAGCGCACTGAGTACACATCCGTTAGGCGCCAGCGTTAGCAGGCTATAGCTACAGGGTGTGGTGAAAGAGGCACGGTTAAGCTTCATCGCATCCCACGGAATTTTGTTATAACAGTGCACTGGCGTTAACCACGACTTCGCCTGCTGCGCAACGCCAGCACTGACGGGCGTACCATTAAAACTGAACAGGCTAAAGCGACAGGTTAACTGACCCCGCATCTGCGAATCAGGCACCGGCATTTTGATCCCGGACGGTCTGCCAGGGCGCAGAAGTAAGTCTTCCTTCCCAAGCAACCCGACGCCGCGAAGCAACGTCAGGGCAAACGTGTTTTGACGCTCACCTGTTACTTCAAATTCGCGCAACCCTTCGGTAAATAGCGCCATCCCGTTACGCCGTTCCTGGAGCACCGCGTAGTTGAGCAGATTCCACACCGGCAGCGGCGCTTCCTTCCATCCCTCCTCCTGCCAGTCTGCCATCGCTTCATCCTGTACAGGGCGCGTCAGCGAACCAAACTGGGTATCGGCTAAGACCGTCTCTGTGGTGAATGGTGTCGGGATCAGCACCCGCACACGGTGGTCATCCGCGTGATTTCCGAGACGTGCCTCGACGTCGATACGTCGGCTGTTATGGCTGAGCGTGACCGTGAGTTCTGCCTCAAGCGTTCCCGTCTGCTGACGCGCAGAACGTTCAGCGAGATCCGCTGGCACCGCCATTCGATGGCGGATCACCGCCCTGCTCTGCCAGGCCTCGTGGATCACCTCAACCTCATGTTCGCCCTGCGCGGAAGAGAGTCTCCACTCTTCCCGTGAAGGCG
The DNA here is from genome assembly GCF_049236805.1 of Enterobacter cloacae complex sp. XAL002. Taxonomy (NCBI): domain Bacteria; kingdom Pseudomonadati; phylum Pseudomonadota; class Gammaproteobacteria; order Enterobacterales; family Enterobacteriaceae; genus Enterobacter; species Enterobacter cloacae complex sp. XAL002. Next base: position 139,735 of record NZ_JBMKJN010000010.1, on the reverse strand, counting down.
AGTAGTCGTACTCATCGCCATCATCCGAGCTCTCTTCAATTTCCAGCGCGCGGTCATAGATAAGCCCGGACGCTTTATCGAGCAGACGCAAAGTACCGTCCTCGTTTAACGTTACTTCCCAGAAAGCATTTTCCAGTAACGCCTCCGGCGATTTATCTGGCGTCTGCAGTTTGCCGGCCACGTGCGGCTCGATATAGAGCGTGCGGTAACCCATAGATGGCAGGATCTGTTTGAGCTGGATGTCAAACTCCATGAAGGGATCGTAGTTGCCGTAATGCACTATCTGCCGGTCAATCAGCCCGGGGTCTATCTCACGCGCGCTGCGGAGATAATAAGGGATTTCATTTCCCTTTTCGTCCAACAGGCGGAACTGGCTGGCGCGCAGACGTATCGTGGTGTTGATCACTTCCTCACGCGGCCAGGGCGTGAGGTTAAACATCACCAGTTTGTCTTCCTCGCTCTGCGGCATGTTGTCGACAATCTTGCGCATATAGAAGCACGTCAGGTTATCGGCCATGTCTTCCGCCAGCTCAAAGCGTGACATCACCTCGCGATGCACTTTATCGCTGCAGCAGCAGCCGATACTGTCGTGGGCGTGATTCTTGAGGATCTCTTTCCACATTTTTTCCAGCAAGCCGTGGTGATAGTCAAAGCCCAGCGTCCAGGCAAGCGTAGCCAGCGGCTCGAGGACGTTGACGATTTTATTCTCTATCCGGGCGTGGGCGATTTTGATGTCCATCCGCGTGGAGCCGATCGTCCGGTGCACCCGCATATATTTACCGTCAATAAATTCCCCTTTCAGCGTCGCCAGTTCATCGCGGTGCGCATCGATATGGTCAAACACCTCCTCGAAGCGGCTCATCACAAACTGACGCTGCGGGTAGATTTTGCGCAGCTTATCCATCACCGCAAATATGTTCTGCTGGAGCGGCATCTGATCATGGCCGTTAGGCAGCAAAATTTCTTTCGTCACGGAGGCTTTTTCGAGCACCTCGAAGTAGTTGTCGAGCCGTTTGCGCAGTCCGGCTTCATCCTCCGGTAAATACTTACCAATCGCGTAGCCCAGCGGCAGTACCTGTGCCGTCACTTCGCTGCCGTCCTGGCTTTGCCAGAGAAATTCGGTTTTATCGGTACCGTGCCGCTCGGAACAGCCGCGCCAGAACATGGTGCGCGTGATGCCAAAACCGTTGTAAATGTGTGGCAGCTGGGAAGACATGCCGAAGGAGTCCGGCAGATAGCCAATTTTCATCGGCTCGCCAAAGGCCAGACAGTCGCGCATGCCGTACATCAGATTGCGCACAATCGACTCGCCGGAGACAAGGGTGGTGTCCGTCTGGGTATACCACGGCCCGATAATCAGCTTCCCGGCCGCCACCAGCGCCTTCACGCGTGGCCTGTTTTCCGGTTTCACGGCAAAATAATCTTCCAGCACCGCCGTCTGGCCGTCGAGAACGTAGTATTTATACTCTGCGTCCTGCTCAAGACGGGTGAGGATCTCTTCCATATTATTGACCAGAAGAATACGTGACGCTTCGGTGGTGAAGTACCACTCCCGGTCCCAGTGCATATGTGGCGTGATATGAACGCGAGATACAGCTTTCATCTTCGTTTCCTGTCAGTGCGTGTTTAGGATGGTATGTCTTCAGTCACGTAGGTACCGCTCTTCACGGCCTGGCGTCGCCAGAGCAGTAAAATGAGCGTAGAGATTGCGGCGCCCACCAGCGCGGCGCCAAACCAGCCGGCAGCGGCTATCACGCCGCCCAGCCCGGCATCATGCAGTAAGAAGAGAGAGAAAATGCCCGCGCCCGGGGTGGAGAGCCCAATACCCATCGCTCCGACAATCGCTCCGGTCGCCATTGACCCCAGAACAAATGAGCCGATGACTCGCAACGGATCCTCGATAGCCATCGGAATTGCCCCTTCGGTGATGCCCGCCAGCCCCAGCAGCCAGGTGGATTTGCCGGTCTCAATTTCGAACTGTTTAAACAGATTCGGAGCCAGCATCGTTGATGCCGTCACGGTAAAGGCCGAAACCATTTTGACGGAGGCGAAGATCGCATAAGGCCCGTATACGCCGTTGGCCATCGCGCCCAGACAGAACGCGTAAGAGGCTTTGTTGACCGGACCGCCCAGATCGAACGAGCACATAAAGCCCAGGATCGCCCCCAGCAGCAACGCGTTCGCACCGGAGAGACCATTAAGCCAGGCGGTCAGGGCGTTATTGATCCAGGCCACCGGTTCGCCGATCACAAACAGCATCAGGCTGCCTGCGCCCAGTACGCCAATCACCGGATAGAGGTAAAAGGTTAGAAAGCCGTTGTAGCGGCTACTCAGCCGGATGTGGTTTTTCACCCAGCGCATCAGGTAGCCCGCAATCAGCCCGCCGACGATGGCCCCCAGAAAGCCGGAGCCGATCATATTGGCGGCAAGGCCCGCCGCAAATCCCGGCGTAAGCGCAGGTTTATCCGCCAGCGAGTAAGCGGTATAGGCCGCCAGAACAGGAACCATCAGAATGCCGAGCATCCCACCGCCCAGTTTGCGGTACATCCACAGCCACGAGTTTTCCTGATCGAACAGGTGCTGCAAGCCCAGGATTTGCGCCAGGAGTACCGACACGGCCAGCACCGTGCCGCCAGCGACGATCAGCGGCACCGCAAAGGAGATACCGCTGAGCAGCGCTTGCTTGAGTTCGGTTTTAACGGACTTTTTCGCGTCCGTGTCGACGTGCGCAGGACGCGCATCGGATACAGGCTGTAGCGCCAGCGCACGCTCAATGAGCGCTTCCGCATGGCGCAAGGGTTCCGCGACGGGCACGGAAATGGCGGGGATCCCCTGAAAACGCTCACGCTCTTTGATCGCCACTTCCGCCGCGAAGATACACGCTTTTGCCTCCTGCAAATGCTGCGCGGTGATGCGCCCCTCAATACCGTTTGCCCCCTGCTTTTCGACCACTACATTGACGCCGAGCTTACGTCCCGCTTTTTCGAGATATTCCGCTGCCATGTAGGTATGGGCGATCCCGGCCGGACAGGCGGTAACGCAGACGATCGTCGGGGCATTCTCTGCGACGGCGGTTTCTTGCGCCTCAGGCGCCGTTTCCAGCGCAGCAAGCACCGCTTCCGCGCTGGTCGCCGTCATCACGTGCGCCCTGAGATCGTCATCCGCCAGGCGGGACGTCAGTTCCGTCAGCACCTGAATATGCGTTGATCCCGCTTGTGCGGGAGGAATGGCGAGCAAAAAAATCAGCTCGACCTCCTCCGGTCCGTCCACGCCTTCCCAGGCCAGCGGCTCGCGCAGTGTTGCCACGGCAAAAGCCGCTTCCTTTACTGCCGCTGATTTACCATGGGGTACGGCCAGCCCCTCGCCCAGCGCCGTCGGGCCAAGCGATTCGCGATGGAAAACCTCTGCCAGAAACGTATCGGCGTCGGCTATTTTGCCCAACGCTACCAGCCGCGTCGCAAGCTGACGGATTGCCTCATCACGGCTGGTAAACTGCGCCTGCACGCAGACAGCACGGGGGTCGGTCAGAGTCGTCAGGTTCATAAGATCCTCACCTATCCAAAGTTATTGTCTGGGGAGGATTGTGGCAGACTGGATAATACATTTATGTGATCACTTTCACTAACAACGATATTTGTATTTAATTTGTATTATTTACAAATCAGTCACTGAAGGCATAATTCCCCTAAAAAGGTATTAAAAAGGCGTAACACAATGGGCAATAAACCGATGTACCGGCAGATCGCCGATGCGTTCCGCGAGAAGATTAACGCCGGGGAATTAAAACCCGGAGACGCGCTGCCGACGGAATCCAGCCTTCAGGAGGCATTTAACGTTAGCCGTGTCACCGTGCGGCAGGCTTTGAAGCTGCTCGCCGACGAGCAGATCATCGAAAGCATTCAGGGCAGCGGCTCGTATGTAAAAGAGGAGCGGGTGAATTACGATATTTATCAGCTTACCGGCTTTTACGAAAAACTGGCGGATCGCAACGTTGATACGCACAGCGACGTCAGCGTCTTCGAAGTGGTGAAAGCCGATGAGCGGCTCGCGGCAAAACTGGCGCTCAATCCGGATGATAAGGTCTGGCACGTCAAGCGCGTACGCTTCATCAGGGAAAAGCCGGTGAATCTGGAAGAGACATGGATGCCGCTGGCGATGTTCCCCGACCTCACCTGGGAAGTGATGGAACAGTCGAAATACCATTACATTGAGCAGGTCAAAAAGCTGGTTATCGATCGCAGCGAGCAGGAGCTGGTGCCAGTCATGCCATCGGACGAGGCGATTGCCGCCCTGGCGCTCGATCCGGCAAAACCAATTCTTGAAAAAGTTTCCCGCGGCTTCCTGAAAGACGGCCGGGTATTTGAATACAGTCGCAACGTGTTTAACACCGACGACTATAAATTCACTCTGGTGGCTAAACGCAGGCAATAAAAAAAGGCCGCTTTACAGCGGCCAACCATGTCGAAACGGACATTTTTTATACTTCAACGCGCCCCATTCGGAGAGCAGAGAGGACTTACTTAATGATGGATTTCAGTGCTTCACCGATATCCGCCAGGCTGCGAACGGTTTTCACGCCTGCGGCTTCCAGTGCTGCGAATTTCTCATCAGCCGTACCTTTACCGCCAGCGATAATCGCACCCGCGTGACCCATACGTTTGCCTTTCGGCGCGGTCACACCCGCGATGTAACCCACCACCGGCTTGGTCACATGATCTTTGATGTAAGCAGCCGCTTCTTCTTCCGCGCTACCACCGATCTCACCGATCATCACGATCGCTTCGGTCTGTGGATCTTCCTGGAACAGCTTCAGGATGTCGATAAAGTTAGAGCCTGGGATCGGGTCACCGCCGATGCCCACGCAGGTGGACTGGCCGAAGCCGTAATCGGTGGTCTGCTTAACCGCTTCATAGGTCAGGGTACCGGAACGGGACACGATGCCCACTTTGCCCGGTTTGTGAATGTGGCCCGGCATGATGCCGATTTTGCATTCGCCCGGGGTGATAACGCCTGGGCAGTTCGGACCGATCATGCGCACGCCTGCTTCGTCCAGCTTCACCTTCACGGTCAGCATATCCAGCGTCGGGATACCTTCGGTGATGGTGATGATCAGCTTAATGCCTGCGTCGATCGCTTCCAGAATAGAGTCTTTACAGAACGGCGCTGGAACGTAGATCACGGTCGCGGTTGCGCCCGTCGCTTCTACTGCTTCACGCACGGTGTTGAACACCGGCAGGCCCAGGTGCGTGGTGCCGCCTTTACCTGGCGTTACGCCGCCAACCATCTGCGTACCGTAGGCAATCGCCTGTTCGGAGTGGAAAGTCCCCTGGCTACCGGTGAAGCCCTGGCAGATAACCTTGGTATCTTTATTAATTAAAACGGACATTATTTCCCCTCCACTGCGGCAACAACCTGCTGAGCTGCATCCGTCAGACTTTTCGCTGCAATAATATTCAGGCCGCTGTCAGCCAGTTTTTTCGCGCCGAGTTCAGCGTTATTCCCTTCCAGACGTACAACAACCGGAACGTTAACGCCCACTTCTCCTACCGCGCCGATGATACCGTCGGCGATCAGGTCGCAACGTACGATACCGCCGAAGATGTTCACCAGAACCGCTTTTACGTTGCTGTCAGAGAGAATGATTTTGAACGCTTCGGTTACGCGCTCTTTGGTTGCGCCACCGCCCACGTCGAGGAAGTTCGCTGGCTCACCGCCGTGCAGCTTAACGATGTCCATGGTGCCCATTGCCAGGCCCGCACCGTTAACCATGCAGCCGATGTTGCCATCCAGCGCCACGTAGTTCAGCTCCCACTGGGCAGCCTGCGCTTCACGCGGATCTTCCTGAGACTGGTCGCGCATTTCGCGCAGATCCGCCTGGCGGAACAGCGCGTTGCCGTCAGCGCCCAGCTTGCCGTCGAGGCAGATCAGGTCGCCCTGGGTGGTGATCACCAGCGGGTTGATCTCGATCAGCGCCAGATCGCGCTCCAGGAAGATGGTCGCCAGCCCCATGAAGATCTTGGTGAACTGCTGAACCAGCTTGCCTTCCAGACCCAGTTTGAACGCCAGCTCACGTCCCTGGTAAGGCATTGGGCCCGCCAGCGGATCGATTGCCACTTTGTGGATCAGGTGCGGGGTCTCTTCCGCCACTTTTTCGATTTCCACGCCGCCTTCGGTAGATGCCATGAACACCACGCGACGGGAGCTACGGTCTACGACTGCGCCGAGGTACAATTCTTTCGCGATGTCGGTTGCCGCTTCAACCAGGATCTGGTTGACCGGCTGGCCATTCGCATCTGTCTGGTAGGTTACCAGACGCTTGCCGAGCCAATGTTCAGCAAACGCACGGATCTCTTCTTTGCTCTTAACAACCTTCACACCGCCCGCTTTACCACGGCCACCAGCGTGAACCTGACATTTAACTACCCACGGGCCGGAACCGATTTTAGATGCGGCTTCTTCTGCTTCACGCGGGGTAGTACAGGCATAACCCACCGGAGCCGGTAAGCCTGACCTGGCAAACAGCTGTTTGGCCTGATATTCATGTAAGTTCATGTGTTCTATCCATCCTTCAGGGTAATCGTTATCTTCAAACCTGTAGACCGGCGCTACGCTTATCCGGCCTACAGGGCAGGTGATGCTAAATAGTTACTAAACGTCCAGCAGCAGACGCGTTGGATCTTCCAGCAGCTCTTTAATGGCAACCAGGAAGCCTACGGACTCGCGGCCGTCGATCAGGCGGTGATCGTATGAGAGCGCCAGGTACATCATCGGCAGGATCTCAACTTTACCGTCTACCGCCATTGGACGATCTTTAATGGCGTGCATACCCAGGATCGCGCTCTGCGGCGGGTTGATGATCGGGGTAGACATCAGCGAGCCGAACACGCCACCGTTGGTAATGGTGAAGTTACCGCCAGTCAGGTCTTCAACGGTCAGCTTGCCGTCGCGGCCTTTCACGGCCAGCTCTTTGATTTTCTTCTCAATGTCAGCCATACCCAGGGTGTCCACATCACGCAGAACCGGGGTGACCAGGCCACGTGGGGTAGAAACCGCCATGCTGACGTCGAAGTAGTTGTGGTAAACCACGTCATCGCCATCGATAGACGCGTTCACTTCCGGGTAGCGTTTCAGCGCTTCAACTACCGCTTTCACGTAGAAGGACATGAAGCCCAGACGGATACCGTGACGTTTTTCAAACGCGTCACCGTACTGCTTGCGCAGGTCCATGATTGGCTTCATGTTGACTTCGTTGAAGGTGGTCAGCATCGCGGTGGAGTTTTTCGCTTCCAGCAGACGCTCGGCCACGCGCTTGCGAAGGCGGGTCATCGGCACGCGTTTTTCGCTACGTGCGCCCAGAGCTGGCTGTGCCGCTGGTGCTGCCGCAGGGGCTTTCGCTTCCGCTTTCGCCTCTGAAGGCGCTTTTGCCAGATGCTTGTCGATATCTTCGCGAGTCAGACGGCCACCCACGCCGGTACCTTTGATGGCTGCCGGATCGAGGCTGTGCTCAGCCAGCAGGCGACGGATCGCCGGGCTGAGCGCGTCATTGGTTTGCTCTTCCAGAGACGCCTGCTGGCGCTGGGCTGGGGTAGACGCTTTCTCTTCAGATTTCGCGCTGGACTCTTTGCCCGCGCTGTTGCCTTCACGCAGGCGACCCAGGATCTGGCGAGAAGTCACGGTCGTACCTTCGTCTTCCAGGACTGCATCCAGAATGCCATCCGCTGAAGCCGGTACTTCCAGTACCACTTTGTCAGTTTCGATTTCTACCAGCACTTCGTCACGGGTTACCGCGTCGCCTGGTTTTTTGTGCCAGGTGGCGACGGTTGCATCTGCTACGGACTCAGGCAGGTCGGGAACAAGAATATCTACGCTACTCATTATGTATCCTTTAATTAATCGACGTTCAGCGCGTCATTGACCAGATCTTGTTGCTGCTTCTGGTGAACGGACATATACCCTACCGCCGGAGAGGCGGAGGCCGGGCGACCTGCATAACGCAGGGCAGACCCAAATGGAATCACTTCACGGAAATGATGCTGGCTGCAATACCATGCGCCCTGGTTGAGCGGCTCTTCCTGGCACCAGACAAAATCATGAACGTGAGCGTACTGTTTCAGCACTTCCTGCATCGCCTGATGCGGGAACGGATAAAGCTGCTCGATACGCACGATGGCGACATCTTTCTGATCGTTCTTACGGCGCTGTTCCAGCAGGTCGTAATAAACCTTACCAGAACACATTACGACACGCTTAACGGCCTGCGGATCCAGCTCGTCAATTTCACCGATGGCTGGCAGGAAGGTGCCGTTAGCCAGTTCATCCAGGCTCGAAACCGCCAGCGGATGACGCAGCAGGGATTTTGGCGACATGACCACCAGCGGACGGCGCATACCGCGCAGCGCCTGACGACGCAGCATGTGGTACACCTGAGCCGGGGTGGACGGCACGCAGACCTGCATGTTCTGCTCGGCGCAGAGTTGCAGATAACGCTCCAGACGCGCGGAGGAGTGCTCCGGCCCTTGCCCTTCATAGCCGTGCGGCAGCAACATCACCAGACCACACATACGGCCCCACTTCTGCTCACCGGAGGAGATGAACTGGTCGATGACGACCTGCGCACCGTTGGCGAAGTCACCGAACTGCGCTTCCCAGATAGTCAGGGTGCGAGGTTCTGCGGTGGCGTAGCCGTATTCGAAGGCCAGAACCGCTTCTTCTGACAGCACGGAGTCCCAGACCTTGAACTGGCCCTGACCGTTATGCACGTGCTGAAGCGGAGTATAGGTTGAACCGTTAGACTGGTTGTGTACAACCGCATGACGGTGGAAGAAGGTGCCACGACCCGCATCTTCACCGGACAGACGAACCGGAATACCTTCGTCAACCAGCGTCGCATAGGCCAGCGTTTCCGCGCCGCCCCAGTCGAACAGCTTTTCACCCGCCGCCATGGCCTGGCGGTCGCCATAGATCTTGGCCACGCGGGATTGCATCTCGATCGCTTCCGGCACGGTGCTGATGCGTTTAGCCAGCTCCTGCAAACGCTTCATCTCAACCTTGTTCGGGTAGCTCTCGTCCCACTCGTGGTTGAGGTACGGCGACCAGGTAAAGGAGTGCATGTTCATTGGGCGCAGCTCTTTGACCACGCATTCACCCGCGTCCAGCGCGTCGCGATAAAGATTGACCATTTCGGTCGCATCTTCCAGCGTCGCCACTTTTTCGCTTTCCAGCTTGTCAGCATAGATTTTACGCGGCGTCGGGTGTTTTTTGATTTTCTGGTACATCAGCGGCTGGGTTGCACTTGGCTCATCCGCTTCGTTGTGGCCGTGACGGCGGTAGCAGAAGAGGTCAATGAACACGTCGCGCTTAAAGGTGTTACGGAAGTCCAGCGCCAGACGGGTAACGAAAGCAACGGCTTCCGGGTCATCCGCGTTTACGTGGAAGATTGGCGCCTGAACCATTTTACCGATGTCGGTGCAGTACGGGGTAGAACGCGCATCCAGCGGGTTAGAGGTGGTGAAGCCCACCTGATTGTTGATTACGATGCGAACGGTACCGCCCACTTCATAACCACGCGCTTTCGACATGTTCAGGGTTTCCTGAACCACGCCCTGCCCTGTGACTGCCGCATCACCGTGAATGGTGATTGGCAGCACTTTATTGCTGCTCGGCTCGTCCAGACGATCCAGACGCGCACGCACGGAACCGATAACCACCGGGCTGACGATTTCCAGGTGCGACGGGTTAAACGCCAGCGCCAGGTGAACCTGGCCGCCCTCGGTTTCGATATCCGACGAGAAGCCCATGTGGTACTTCACGTCACCGGTGCCGAGGTGCTCTTTATGTTTACCCGCAAATTCGTCGAACAGATCCTGCGGTTTTTTACCCAGCACGTTAACCAGCACGTTCAGACGGCCACGGTGCGCCATGCCCAGCACCACTTCGCGCGTGCCGCTCTTACCGGCATGACGAATCAGCTCTTTCAGCATCGGGACTAACGCATCGCCGCCCTCCAGTGAGAAGCGTTTTGCGCCCGGGAATTTCGCGCCAAGATAGCGCTCAAGGCCTTCGGCTGCCGTCAGTTCGCTCAGGAAACGTTTTTTCTCGTCTGCTGAGAAATTCGCGTGACCCGCCACGGATTCGATACGCTGCTGGATCCAGCGTTTCTCTTCGGTGGAGGTAATGTGCATATATTCCGCGCCGATGGAGCCGCAGTAGGTTTGCTTGAGCGCATCAATCAGATCGCCCAGCTTCATCGTGTCTTTGCCGATGGCAAAGGAACCTACGTTAAAGCTTTCCTGGAAATCGGCCTCGGTCAGATCGTGATAAGCCGGATCGAGATCCGCTACACGTTCCTGCTGCCACAGTCCCAGCGGATCGAGATTCGCATGCTGGTGACCACGGAAGCGATAAGCGTTGATAAGCTGCAGGACTTTTACCTGCTTCGCATTGGTGTCAGGGTCGGAAATCGCAGAAGAGTAACGTGAGGCATCCTTCGCCAGACGACGGAAATAATCACGTGTTTTTGAATGGAATTGATCCGGTTTGACCCCTGTACCAGGCAACTGCTGGAACATGGAACGCCAGTTTGCGTCCACTGAGTCAGGATCGGTTAAGAAGTCTTCATAGAGCTGTTCTATCCAGCTCTGGTTTGAACCAGAGAGGTAAGAAGAGTCCAGCCAGGCTTTCATTGCGCCGTTCTGCATCGTGATCCCTTAAGCATTTTTATGCTTACTTTCGCCGTAGAAACTACCACGCACACCACGTGTACGTGCCGGGGTTCACCTGCGAGCTCTTTTCATTTGGCCCGCGAAGGAACCTTTAGAAACTGTCTAAACTTCAGGGCAGTTTTTAAAGGTTTCTGCAATTTGCCCGGTGGCGCTACGCTTACCGGGCCTACTGTTACGTAGGCCGGATAAGCGCAGCGCCATCCGGCGTTGTTACTTACGCACTGCGCTGCAACAACATCGACTTAATATGGCCGATGGCGCGCGTCGGGTTCAGCCCCTTAGGACACACACTGACGCAGTTCATGATGCTATGGCAGCGGAATACGCTGAAAGCGTCACTTAACCCTTCCAGACGATTCTCGGTTTCGGTATCGCGGCTGTCGATCAGGAAGCGATAGGCAGCCAGCAGACCCGCAGGGCCGATAAATTTATCCGGGTTCCACCAGAATGACGGGCATGACGTTGAACAGCATGCACAGAGAATACACTCGTACAACCCATCGAGTTTTTCACGCTGCTCAGGCGACTGTAAGTGCTCGCGAGCGGGTGGATTTTGCCCATTATTCAATAAGTAAGGCTTAATCTTCTCATATTGTGCATAGAATTGCCCCATGTCCACCACCAAATCACGCACGACCGGCAGGCCAGGCAGAGGACGGATGACAATTTTCTGGCCTGCACGCTGTAGCGCTGAAATTGGCGTGATACAGGCCAGACCGTTTTTGCCGTTCATGTTTACACCGTCAGAGCCACATACCCCTTCACGGCAGGAGCGGCGGAACGACAGCGTAGGATCTTTTTCTTTCAGCTGGATTAAAGCATCCAGCAGCATCATGTCACGACCTTCTTCCGCTTCGAGGGTGTAATCCTGCATACGCGGAGCATCGTCTACATCCGGGTTATAACGATAAACTGAGAATTCGAGTTTCATTATCCTGTCTCCGCATTAGTAAGTACGAATCTTCGGCGGGAACGCCGGACGCAGTTTCGGTTCCATGTTAACGCTACGACGCGTCATGGTTTCCGACTCTGGCAGATACAGGGAATGGCACAGCCAGTTTTCGTCATCACGATCCGGGAAGTCGAAGCGGCTATGGGCGCCACGGCTTTCGGTACGGAAGTTTGCCGACATCGCGGTCGCGAACGCGGTTTCCATCAGGTTATCCAGCTCCAGGCACTCAACGCGCTGGGTGTTGAACTCGCTCGAGGTATCGTCCAGACGGGCATTCTTCAGACGCTCGCGGATCGCTTTCAGTTGCTCCAGCCCTTTGGCCATCGCGTCACCTTCACGGAATACCGAGAAGTTGTGCTGCATACACTCTTGCAGCGCTTTACGGATTTCCACCGGATCTTCGCCGTTACGGTTGCCGTTCCAGCGGTTGAGGCGCTCAAGAGAGGCATCAATTTCGTCGTCGGTCGCATCACGCAACGCGCCCTGCTCGGCAATAGATTCCTGGAGATGCAGCCCCACCGCACGGCCAAATACCACCAGGTCCAGCAGGGAGTTGCCGCCCAGACGGTTTGCGCCGTGCACGGATACGCAGGCAATTTCGCCTACCGCGAACAGACCAGGGATGACCACGTCTTCACCCTGCTCGTTCACGGTCAGCGCCTGACCGGTCACTTTGGTCGGAATACCGCCCATCATGTAGTGACAGGTTGGGATAACCGGAATCGGCTCTTTTACCGGGTCGACGTGGGCGAAGGTGCGGGACAATTCCAGAATGCCCGGCAGACGGGATTCCAGCACTTCTTTACCCAGATGGTCGAGTTTCAGCTTCGCATGCGGGCCCCAAGGGCCGTCGCAGCCGCGGCCTTCACGGATTTCGATCATGATGGAACGCGCCACCACGTCACGACCCGCCAGGTCTTTCGCATTCGGGGCATAACGCTCCATAAAGCGCTCGCCATGTTTGTTCAGCAGATAGCCACCTTCACCACGGCAGCCTTCTGTCACCAGCACGCCCGCACCGGCGATACCGGTTGGGTGGAACTGCCACATCTCCATGTCCTGCACCGGCACGCCAGCGCGGATAGCCATCCCAACGCCGTCACCGGTGTTGATGTGGGCGTTGGTAGTGGACTGATAGATACGGCCTGCGCCGCCGGTGGCTAGCACGGTTGCGCGCGCTTTGAAATAGACCACTTCACCGGTTTCAATGCACAGTGCGGTACAACCCACCACCGCGCCATCGGCGTTTTTCACCAGATCCAACGCATACCACTCGGAGAAGATGGTGGTGTGGTTTTTCAGGTTTTGCTGATAAAGGGTGTGCAGCAAAGCGTGACCGGTACGGTCAGCCGCTGCTGCGGTACGTGCCGCCTGTTCGCCGCCGAAGTTTTTCGACTGGCCGCCAAACGGACGCTGATAGATGGTGCCATTTTCCAGACGGGAGAACGGCAGACCCATGTGGTCCAGCTCCAGAATCGCTTCCGGGCCGGTTTTACACATATATTCGATGGCATCCTGGTCGCCGATGTAGTCGGAACCTTTTACCGTATCGTACATGTGCCATTCCCAGTTATCTTCATGGGAATTACCCAGCGCAACGGTGATACCGCCCTGCGCAGACACAGTGTGGGAACGGGTCGGGAATACTTTAGAGAGCAGCGCACAGGTCTGGCCGCTCTGGGAAATTTGCAGTGCGGCGCGCATACCTGCGCCACCCGCACCAATCACAACAGCATCAAATTCTCTGACTGGCAGTTTCATTACACACCCCACACCACAACAAATCCATAAATGACGTAAACCAGCAGAGCAACAACAATAATCAGTTGCAGCGGAAGGCGAATCGCCAGCGGTTTAACGTAATCGGTCAACACCTGCCACATGCCAATCCAGGCATGAATAAGGATGGAGAACAGGGCCAGCAGGGTGAACACTTTGGTGAAGGCCGATCCGAAGAAACCACTCCAGATTTCCCACGTCAGTGTGCCGCTAGTGGCGAAGAAACCGATCATATAGATGATGTAGAGCGTGAGGACGATGGCGGTAGCGCGGACCAGGATGAAGTCATGTACGCCGTTGCGTCCTAATGCGGAGGCGTTGCTTACCATACGAGAACTCCTGCGAGAAGTGAAAGCACGACAGTGATCACAAATGAAATGTTAGCGGTACGTTTACCGGCCTCGAACGTCTCTTCCAGGTAGCCAAAGTCCATCAGCATATGGCGAACGCCGCCAACCACGTGATAGGCCAGTGCGGTCAGAATGCCCCACATGATAAATTTCACGAAGAAGCTGTTCATGATGGCTGAGGCCTGGAGGAATCCTTCAGGGGATGAGAGGCTGGTTCCCAGTAACCACAGCAAGATACCGACCGCCACAAACGTAATCACACCAGAAACACGGTGCAGAATGGACGCTATTGCTGTTACAGGGAATCGGATCGTTTTGAGATCCAGATTGACAGGTCTTTGTTTTTTCACATTTCTTATCATGAATAACGCCCACATGCTGTTCTTATTGTTTCCTTCCTCCGGACTGCGATGCGGGTCAGACAGCGTTCCTTTTCTATAACTACGCGTCATGCAAAACATTGCTTCCAAATGCTAAAACGACACGTTACAACGCTGGGTGGCTCGGGATTGCAGGGTGTTCCGGAGACCTGGCGGCAGTATAGGCCGTTCACAAAATCATTACAATTAACCTACATACAGTTTGTTGGGTTTTCTCTGGAACAGTGATCGGGGTCACGATAACAACATCTTTTTAATTTTTAATCATCTGATTTGACAAATGTTAAACAATATTGTTACAAACGTCATCAGAAAAGGCATATAATGCGCAAAAGTTATGAGGTCTCTCTTTCACCTGACAAATAGTTATGTAACAGTGTGATGGTATTGACCGAAGTTATCAGGACAGTTATTAGTGATATACAGGTTTGAATAATTCGGACTGCAAAAACGCTGATTTGCTGTTGTTTCACTGATATTTCATTCGTTTACCTGCAAGGCGCCATAGCTCTGTACCCTGGTTTCTCCTCGTGAGCTGAGCGGTAAGCCAAATAACAATCTGGTAACGATGATTAACAGCTGAAAGCAAATCCGGTAAAGCGCAGTCTTAAGCATAAGGCGCTAAGGAGACCGTAAATGGCTGATACAAAGGCAAAACTCACCCTAAATGGTGATGATGCTATTGAACTGGATGTGCTAAAAGGCACGCTCGGTCAGGATGTTATTGATATCCGTACGCTGGGTTCCAAAGGGGTATTCACCTTTGACCCTGGATTCACCTCTACCGCATCTTGCGAATCCAAAATCACCTACATTGACGGTGACGAAGGTATCCTGCTCCATCGCGGCTTCCCCATCGATCAGTTAGCCACCGAATCCAACTATCTGGAAGTGTGCTACATCCTGCTGAACGGCGAAAAACCGACGCAGGCCCAGTACGATGAATTTAAAACCACCGTGACCCGTCACACCATGATCCATGAGCAGATTACCCGTCTGTTCCATGCGTTCCGTCGTGACTCTCATCCGATGGCGGTCATGTGCGGTATTACCGGTGCGCTGGCGGCGTTCTACCACGATTCTCTGGACGTGAATAACCCACGTCACCGTGATATCGCGGCGTTCCGTCTGCTGTCCAAAATGCCTACCATGGCGGCGATGTGTTACAAATACTCTATCGGTCAGCCGTTTGTGTATCCACGCAACGACCTCTCCTACGCAGGTAACTTCCTGCGCATGATGTTCTCCACGCCGTGTGAAGAGTACGAAGTGAACCCGGTGCTGGAACGCGCGATGGACCGTATTCTGATCCTGCACGCTGACCACGAACAGAACGCCTCGACCTCTACCGTCCGTACCGCGGGCTCTTCCGGCGCGAACCCGTTCGCCTGTATCGCTGCGGGTATCGCCTCCCTGTGGGGACCGGCGCACGGCGGCGCGAACGAAGCAGCACTGAAGATGCTGGAAGAGATCAGCTCCGTTGAGCACATTCCTGAGTTCGTGCGCCGCGCGAAAGACAAGAATGACTCCTTCCGTCTGATGGGCTTCGGTCACCGTGTTTACAAAAACTACGACCCTCGCGCGACCGTTATGCGTGAGACCTGCCACGAAGTGCTGAAAGAGCTGGGCACCAAAGATGATCTGCTGGAAGTGGCGATGGAGCTGGAACACATCGCGCTGAACGACCCGTACTTCATCGAGAAGAAACTCTACCCGAACGTCGATTTCTACTCCGGTATCATCCTGAAAGCGATGGGTATTCCGTCTTCCATGTTCACCGTGATCTTCGCCATGGCGCGTACCGTGGGCTGGATTGCGCACTGGAACGAAATGCACAGCGAAGGCATGAAAATCGCCCGTCCTCGTCAGCTGTATACCGGCTACGAGCAGCGTGACTTTAAGTCTGATATTAAGCGCTAAAAAACACGCCCGGCGGCGCTTCGCTTGCCGGGCCTACAAGTGCGAGATGTAGGCCGGGTAAGGCGTAGCCGCCACCCGGCTTTTTTACATCTGGCACCCTGGACACCAGTAAAACGGTCTGGAAGAGATCGTCGCCTTCTCAATCACCCCGCCACACCGCTCACACTTTTTACCCGCCCGATGAAACACCTTGAAGCGAAACAACGCCCCGTGATGCTTGTTCTCATCCACCATGCCGCGCGTGTTGTACGACAGCCGTGGAATATCCAGCAACGCGTGCGACAGCGCCTCCAGCTTTTCATCGCTTAGCTGCGACGCTTTGTGCTGCGGCGCCAGCCCCACTTCCCAGAGGATCTCCACCCGCAGGTAGTTTCCCAGCCCCGCCAGAAATGCCTGATCGAGCAACAGCCCGGAAAACTGCCGGTTGCGGAATGTGGGCGATAACAGCCGGGCTTTCACATCGCTTGCCGTCAGGCGCATATCCAGCACGTCCGGCCCAACCCGCTGTAAGAACGGGTGCGTGAGCAACTGCTCCGGCGTTAACATTTCGATATCAGAAGCGCTGTAGAGCAGGATCGCCTTATCCGCCGTTTGTAGCCGCACTCGCAGCACGCGGGTCGTTTGCGGCTGCTCGTCCGCCTTTACCACCCGCCAGACGCCGTAAAGCTGATTGTGGCTATATAACGTCAGGTTATGGGAAAAGTGGGTGAGTAACGCTTTGCCGCGCGTTTCAATGTGGGTCACCGTCTGTCCCACCAGCTGCGATTCAAACGGTTTGAGTTGAGGAAAGGCAAACCAGACGTGTGTCAGAGGTTTGCCCTTTATCGCCGCCTCCAGGCTATCCGCCGCGCGGCGGATCTCCGGACCTTCTGGCATGTTATTGTCCTTTCATGATTATTCTGCGCTGACAACAATGCCCTCTTCCGAGAACGCCGCCCGCAGGCGTCGTGCAAACTGGAGCGCATGCTCGCCGTCACCGTGTAAGCACACCGTATCAGCCTGAACGTTTGCCGTTGTACCCTCCGTTGAGGTTACTCGCCCGAAGCGCACCATCTCCAGCGTCTGCGCCAGCGCTTTACCTTCGTCGGTGATCAGCGCACCGGCCTGCGTACGCGGAACCAGGCTACCGTCCGGCAGGTATCCCCGATCGGCAAACACTTCCTGCCGCGTAATCAGCCCCAGCCGTTCGCCGGCACGGATAAGCTCGCTGCCCGCCAGGCCAACCAGAATCAGACGCGGATTGCAGTCCCGTACCGCGCGGGCAATGGCGTCTGCCAGCCCCGGAGCTTTCGCCGCCTGGTTATAGAGCATGCCGTGCGGCTTGACGTGGCGCATCTCGCCCTGCTCAGCGCGCACTATCGCCTCCAGGGCGCCGATCTGGTAGAGCATTTGCGCGTAAACCGTCTCAGGCGGCAGATCCATCGCCGTGCGACCAAAGTTTTCCCGGTCCGGAAAGCTGGGGTGAGCGCCTATCGCCACGCCGTTTTTCACGGCATTGCGCACGCTCGCCAGCATGGTCTGCGCATCGCCGGCATGAAACCCACAGGCGATGTTCACCGAGGAGACCAGCGTCATCAGCGCCGCATCGGCGCTGCTGCCCTCCCCCAGATCGGCGTTTAAATCAATCTTTACCATCGAGCCTCCACGCCAGCTGTTCGAGATAACGCTGCTGATCCTGACGGGCTTTCAGCGCCTCCTCCAGCGAACACTGCACAAAATGAATTGGCTGACCGAGAGGAATTTGCGCCAGATGGTAGCGATCCGCTTCGATAATGCAGGCAATACGCGGATATCCTCCCGTGGTTTGCGCATCGTTCATCAGTACGATAGGCTGGCCGTTGCCCGGCACCTGAATCACCCCCGGCAAAAGACCATGGGAAAGCAGCTCCCGGTCAGTCGTGCGGGTCAGCGGCTGGCCCTGAAGCCGGTAACCCATGCGGTTACTCTGCGGGCTGATCTTCCATGGCGAGCGCCAGAAAGACTCTTTTGAGGCCTCATCGAACTCATGATATTCCGGCCCCGGCAGGGCGCGGATCAGGTTCCCCCACAGCAGCTGCTTCACGCCCTGCGTGGTGGTGAAATGGCGAGCTGATGGCTTAATCGCCAGGCGATCGCCGTCGCGCAGCAGCCGTCCTTCATGTCCGCCCATTCCCGCTTTCTGGTCGGTGCTGGATGAGCCCAGCACCTCCGGCACGTCGATACCTCCCGCCACCGCAAGATAGCTGCGCACGCCGTGCAGAGGACGCTTGAGCGTCAGACGCTGTCCGGCTTTCGCCCGCAGGCGCCAGCCGGTCCACACCGCTTTGCCGTCCAGCGTCGCGTCACAGCCCGCGCCGGTTAAGGCAAACCAGGTTTCCTGACCAAACTCAATCACGCACTGACCCAGCGTAATTTCTAACGCCGCCGTGCTGCCGGCGTTGCCTACCAGCAGGTTGGCAATCTCCAGCGAGGGACGATCAAGCGCACCGCAGTAGCTCACGCCCGACTGACGCAGGCCAAAGCGCCCGGCATCCTGTACCGAGGTGTAAAGCCCTGCGCGAATAAGCGTTAACATATCCCCTCCTTTTGCGGGATAAAGCGCAGGGTATCCCCCGGACGCAGGAGTATGGGCGCGTCCTGGCCTGGTTCAAATAACGGCGTGGACGTGTGCCCGATAAGCTGCCAGCCTCCCGGCGAGGCGAGTGGATAAATTCCCGTTTGCTCACCACCAATCGCCACGCTGCCCGCCGGTACGCTCAGGCGTGGCTCAGCCCGGCGCGGCGTATGCAACTGGGGCGATAACCCGCCCAGATAGGGGAAACCCGGCTGAAATCCCAAAAACCAGACGACATAGTCGACTGAGCTATGCAGCTCCACAACCTGCTTCTCCGTTAATCCACAGTGTTCGGCCACGACGCCAAGGTCGGGGCCTCCCTTGCCGCCATAGACAACCGGGATCTCAATCGTCCGCGATTCCGGCTCCAGCGCCTCGCTCTCCTCCCACCAGCGTTGCAGGCGCTCAATGGCATCCAGCGCCCCCGTGTGCGGATCACGCAGCACCACGGTGATATTATTCATACCCGGAATAGCTTCAACCACGCCAGGTAGCTCGGGCAGTCGTTGAGCCAGACGCCAGATACGCTTTTGCGTGGCAAGCGTCACCGGAGGCTCAAGTTCCAGAACCACTGCGGTTTCACCCAGAAGATAACAACGCGCTCGCTGCACTTAACTACCTCTCATCAGGCCGGATTAGGGATATCAATAAACGTCACATCCAGATCGGTATTTTCCGTCAGCCACTCGCTGAGGGCGCGGATGCCGCCACGCTCGGTGGCGTGATGGCCTGCCGCGTAAAAATGCAGGCCTTGTTCACGGGCAGAGTGAATGGTCTGCTCGGAAACCTCGCCGGTAATGAAGGCGTCGACACCGAAACGCGCCGCGCTATCAATAAAGCCCTGGCCGCCGCCGGTGCACCATGCCACGCGCTTCACGGTATCCGGCCCGGTGTCGCCGCACCACAGCGGACGACGCCCCAGGCGTGCTTCGATCCACGATGCCAGCTCCAGACCCGGAACCGGCATCGACAGTTCACCCCACGGCACCAGGGGTTCAATTTCGCCCATCACGGTAATCCCCAGCAGCTGCGCAAGCTGAACGTTATTCCCCAGTTCAGGATGCGCATCGAGCGGCAGGTGATAGCCGTACAGGTTGATGTCATTCGCCAGCAGCGTTTTGAGACGGTTGCGCTTCATGCCGCGAATAATCGGTGATTCGTTTTTCCAGAAATAACCGTGATGGACAATCACCGCGTCGGCTTCCTGACGCACCGCCTCATCCAGCAGCGCCTGGCTTGCCGTTACGCCGGTGATGATTTTTTGCACCGTCTCGCGACCCTCCACCTGTAAGCCATTCGGACCGTAGTCGCTAAACGAGGCGGTGTTGAGTTTTTCGTTAATCAGGCGTTCCAGTTCACTGTTTTTCATCATCATTCTCTCAAACTTTTCGGGCTGCTTCATACGCCGCCAGCGTGGCGACGCGCGCCTGTTTATGGTCGACAATGGGACGGGGATAGTTCAGGGTAACACGCTGTTTATCCGCCCATGCCCAGGGTTCATGAATGGCTTTGGCGGGGACATCCTTAAGTTCAGGCAGCCAGCGACGGATAAACTCGCCGTCGACGTCAAATCGTTGTCCCTGCGTGGTCGGATTAAAGATCCGAAAATAGGGAGCCGCATCCGTGCCGGTGGAGGCCGCCCACTGCCAGCCGCCGTTATTTGCCGCCAGATCGCCATCGATCAGCTGAGAGATAAAATAACGCTCTCCGGTTCGCCAGTCGATAAGCAGATCCTTTACCAGGAAGCTGGCGGTAATCATACGCAGACGGTTATGCATCCACCCGGTTTCATTGAGCTGCCGCATAGCCGCATCAACAATCGGGAAGCCGGTGAGCCCATGCTGCCATGCCTTAAGCAGCTTCTCATTCGACTGCCACTGTACCTTATCGGTCCAACGAATGAAGGGGCGATGTTTACATAAATCAGGATGATACGTCATCAGATGGCGATAAAACTCACGCCAGATCAGTTCGTTCAGCCACACTGCGCCCGCCCCCCCGTCTACCGCCTGAGGCTGTTCCGCCAGTAGCCGATGTAAACACTGGCGCGGGGAGAGCGCGCCCAGCGCTAAACAGGCCGACAGGCGGCTGGTGCCTTCAATCGCTGGAAAATCCCGCCGCGCCTCGTAATCCGCCGCCCCCTGCGCGCAGAACTGACGCAACCGGGCGATAGCCGCTTTCTCGCTGGCGGGGAATACCGTTTCATCAAACGACTGCTGGGGATAATTCAGCCTGATGTCCTGCAGATCCGTTATCGTTTCCCCTCTTATGGCCGGGGCGGGAACGCATTCTGGCAGCCCCTCTTTCAGGCGTTTGATAAAAGCATTTTTAAACGGCGTGAAAACTTTATACATTTCGTGACTGCCGGTCATCACGCTGCCCGGTGCGAGCATCACGCTGTCATCAAAGCCTTCACAGACCACGCCCGTAAGGTTTTTCTCCAGCTGACGATCCCGCTGCTGCTCGTTAAATTCATACTGGTAGTTGTAAAAAAGACGCGTTACCGCGTGCTGCTTACAGATTGCCTGCACCATCTCAAGCTGTGCGGCAAAATCATGGGCCTCTTTATAGATCAGCGGAATGCCTTTTTCGGCCAGTGAATGTTGCAGGTCATTCAGATACGCGCTGAGTAATGCCGCTTGCCGGGGCGCCATGTCATGCTGCCGCCACTGTTCAGGCGTGGCGATAAACAGGGCCAGCACATTCGCGTCTTTAGCGCGGCAGGCGGCCGCGAGAGCGAAGTTGTCGTGAATGCGTAAATCCGCGCGAAACCAAACCAGATGGGTGGGCATAAAACTCCAGGCAATTGTCCATTATGTCCGTAAGGGCATGCCGTAAAAGGAAAAAGGCACGCATTGAACTACTTTGCCATGAAGTGTAGACGGGATGAAATAAAAAAGGCCGCCCGAGGCGGCCTTAACGCTACTTGTCCTGCGCTATCGGGGTAAAGGCAATAAACACATCCGGTTTATCACTCTTTACAACGAGTGCGCTGGCGACAATGAACGCGATGCATAAATAGCGTTTCACTATGCGGTCCCTGCTGCTAACCGCTCCACCTATCACCACCGGTGATAAATCGGTGGACACAAGCCCGGGTAGGCGCGCTGCTTTACGGCTATGGATACACCTTTCCCAGGACCGATGCCCATTTGCGAGATGGCGGAAAGGGACGTGGCATCATAATTAACACCAACGCCAAAAGTAAGTTATTTCAGTAAAATTAGGAATTTATAAAGGTGAAGTGGATTGCGAACTTTTTAAAGAAGGGTATGATAAAAATCCCGGGTAGGGGCTGCAAGATTACCCAACGGACCGCGAATCCCGAGGGACAAAAAAACCGCCACTTTGCTGTAGGCGGTTTTTTTATGGCTACGATGTCACACCGTATCAGTAGAAATCGCAGGTTGCTTTCTCGGCCTGATCCATCCACACCGGCTTTTCGCTGGTTTTCGCCCAGACGCGGTGCAGATAGCTGTAAAAACGTGCGCGATCTTTCCAGAACAGCATCACCGGCAGGGCCAGCACGCCAGCCACTACGGCGAAAGTGCGACGCATGAACACGATATGAGCCGGATACTCTTTATAAAGATCCATATTTTTCTCCCCTGTAGTTGGCCGGAAACCGTCTCCGGAAAATGTGAAATCTGTGACCTGGTTAAAATAATACCGCTTTGTTTGTAATTTTACTACTCATCCGACCACTTATTTTCATCCATTTCGTGAATATTTACATTCACGCCTGTAATTAAGTTACAAAAAAGTTAACAATTTACTTAACAATAGTTAAATTGTGGTCTTTCCCATTTTTATACTTTTTTTACACCTGCCCTTCTGATTTTTGCGAAATCTTTGCGCCACAAATCCTACCGTTTGTACAACAACAAAAGTCACCCGGAGGTGGAGTGTGAGTGCAGGTCTGATTGCCGGCATCGTGCTGGTGTTCCTGTTATTGGGTTATCTGATTTATGCCCTGATTAATGCGGAGGCATTCTGATGGCTGCTCAGGCGTTTTTGCTTATTGCCAGCTTTTTACTGCTGCTGCTTGTGCTCGCCAGGCCGCTGGGAACAGCGCTGGCACGGCTGATAAACAACGTGCCACTGCTGGGTACGCGAAAAATTGAAAACGTGCTCTGGCGCATTTCAGGTATCAGCGACCGCGAAATGAGCTGGGGCCAGTACCTGATGGCGATACTGCTTCTGAATATCGTGGGGCTTATTGCCCTCTTTACGCTGCTCATGCTCCAGGGCAATTTGCCGTTGAATCCGCAGCAGTTACCAGGTTTATCCTGGCATCTGGCGCTGAACACGGCGGTCAGCTTTGTCACCAATACCAACTGGCAGTCTTACGCCGGTGAAACCACGCTCAGCTACTTCAGCCAGATGGCCGGGTTAACCGTGCAAAACTTTCTGTCTGCAGCCAGCGGTATCGCGGTGATCTTCGCCCTGACGCGCGCGTTTGCCCGTCAGAATGTCAGCACGCTCGGCAACGCGTGGGTTGATGTCACGCGCATCACCCTTTGGATCCTGGTGCCTGTTGCGCTGATTATTGCCCTGTTCTTTATACAGCAAGGCACTCTGCAAAACCTGCTGCCTTATACCCCTTACACCTCGCTTGAAGGGGGCAGGGAACTCCTGCCAATGGGGCCAGTGGCGTCGCAGGAAGCAATCAAGATGCTGGGCACCAACGGGGGCGGCTTCTTCAACGCCAACTCATCGCATCCGTTTGAAAACCCAACGGCATTAACCAATTTTGTACAGATGCTGGCGATCTTCCTGATCCCCGCCGCGCTCTGCTTCGCCTTTGGCGATGTGGTTAACGATCGCCGCCAGGGCCGTACGCTGCTGTGGGCCATGTCGTTAATCTTCGTGGTCTGCGTAGCACTGGTGATGTGGGCCGAATGGAACGGCAACAGCCACTTCATGCAGCTGGGGGCTAACAGCAATATCAACCTGGAAGGCAAAGAGAGCCGCTTCGGCATTCTTGCCAGCAGCCTCTATGCGGTGGTCACCACGGCGGCCTCCTGCGGGGCGGTGAACGCCATGCACGACTCTTTCACCGCGCTTGGCGGCATGATCCCGATGTGGCTGATGCAGATTGGCGAGGTAGTCTTCGGTGGGGTCGGTTCGGGGCTGTACGGCATGCTGTTGTTCGTTCTGCTCGCCGTGTTTATCGCCGGGCTGATGATCGGCCGCACGCCGGAATATCTCGGCAAAAAAATCGACGTCCGCGAAATGAAATTAACCGCGCTGGCAATCCTGGTCACCCCCACCCTTGTGCTGCTCGGTACCGCGCTGGCGCTGATGACCGACGCCGGGCGCAGCGGCATCTTTAACCCGGGCATTCACGGCTTTAGCGAAGTGCTTTACGCCGTTTCGTCTGCCGCAAACAACAACGGCAGCGCCTTTGCAGGGTTAAGTGCCAACTCACCGTTCTGGAACTGTCTGCTGGCGTTCTGCATGTTCTTCGGTCGTTTCGGCGTGATTATTCCCGTCATGGCGATCGCCGGAACACTGGTGAATAAGAAGATCCAGCCGACCACTACCGGTACGTTACCGACTCACGGCGCGCTTTTCGTCGGCCTGCTGATTGGCACCGTTCTGCTGGTAGGTGCCCTGACCTTTATCCCCGCCCTCGCGTTAGGCCCGGTTGCGGAATATCTCTCTTTACGCTGATTTTGCGGAGAATTTGTCATGAGTCGTAAACAACTGGCCCTGCTCGAACCAACCTTAGTTCGTCAGGCCCTCATGGATGCGGTAAAAAAACTGAGCCCGCGCGTGCAGTGGCACAACCCGGTGATGTTTATTGTCTGGACTGGAAGTTTACTCACCACCGCATTGGCGATTGCCATGGGAACGGGACACCTTTCAGGAAATGCAACCTTTACCGGCGCCATCAGCCTGTGGCTGTGGTTTACCGTGCTGTTCGCCAACTTTGCCGAAGCGCTGGCGGAAGGCCGCAGTAAGGCGCAGGCCAACAGTCTGAAAGGGGTCAAAAAAACCGCCTTTGCGCGCAAATTACGCGAACCTAAATACGGCGCGCAGATGGACCACGTTCCGGCGGATGAACTGCGCAAAGGTGACGTGGTGCTGGTGGAAGCCGGGGACATCATCCCCTGCGACGGGGAGGTAATTGAGGGCGGCGCGTCGGTAGACGAAAGCGCTATTACCGGGGAATCCGCGCCCGTGATCCGTGAGTCGGGCGGAGATTTCGCCTCAGTTACTGGCGGAACGCGCATTCTTTCCGACTGGCTGGTGATCCAGTGCAGCGTTAACCCGGGCGAAACCTTTCTCGACCGGATGATCGCCATGGTGGAAGGCGCACAGCGTCGTAAAACGCCGAACGAGATCGCCCTGACCATTCTGCTGGTGGCGCTCACCATTGTGTTCCTGCTGGCAACGGCGACCCTGTGGCCCTTCTCCGCCTACGGCGGTACAGCGGTCAGCATCACCGTACTGATCGCCCTGCTGGTCTGTCTGATCCCCACCACTATCGGCGGCCTGCTTTCCGCGATTGGCGTGGCGGGGATGAGCCGTATGCTTGGCGCGAACGTCATCGCCACCAGCGGACGCGCCGTTGAAGCGGCGGGTGACGTAGACGTACTGCTGCTGGATAAAACCGGGACCATCACCCTGGGTAATCGTCAGGCCTCTGACTTTTTACCTGCTCCCGGCGTGGATGAAAAAACGCTGGCCGACGCGGCGCAGCTTTCTTCGCTGGCCGATGAGACGCCGGAAGGTCGCAGTATCGTGATCCTCGCCAAGCAGCGCTTTAACCTGCGCCAGCGCGACGTACAAAGCCTGCACGCCACGTTCGTGCCCTTTACGGCGCAAACCCGCATGAGTGGAATTAACATTCAGGACCGAATGATCCGTAAAGGGTCCGTTGATGCCATTCGCCGTCATATTGAAGCCAATAATGGACATTTCCCTCCGGAAGTCGACCATCTGGTGGAAAGCGTAGCGCGTCAGGGGGCAACCCCGCTGGTGGTGGCGGAAGGTGCAAGCGTTCTGGGGGTTATCGCCCTGAAGGATATCGTTAAAGGCGGTATAAAAGAGCGTTTCGCCCAGATGCGTAAGATGGGCATTAAAACGGTGATGATCACCGGGGATAACCGTCTGACTGCGGCGGCCATTGCCGCCGAAGCGGGCGTGGATGATTTCCTTTCCGAAGCGACACCGGAAGCAAAGCTGGCGCTCATTCGCCAGTATCAGGCGGAAGGTCGTCTGGTGGCGATGACCGGCGACGGCACCAACGACGCCCCGGCGCTGGCGCAGGCCGACGTGGCGGTGGCGATGAACTCCGGTACCCAGGCGGCAAAAGAGGCGGGCAACATGGTGGATCTCGACTCGAACCCGACCAAGCTGATCGAAGTGGTGCATATCGGGAAGCAGATGCTGATGACGCGCGGCTCGCTGACCACGTTCAGTATCGCCAACGACGTGGCGAAATATTTCGCCATTATCCCGGCGGCCTTTGCGGCAACCTATCCGCAGCTGAATGCCCTGAATGTGATGCACCTGCACTCTCCAGCCTCGGCCATTTTGAGCGCGGTGATCTTCAACGCGCTGATTATTGTCTTTCTTATTCCGCTGGCGCTGAAAGGGGTGAGCTATAAGCCGCTGACGGCCGCCGCCATGCTGCGCCGTAACCTGTGGATTTACGGTCTGGGTGGGCTGGTGGTGCCCTTTATTGGGATCAAGGTTATCGACATGTTGTTAACGCTGTTCGGGCTGGTTTAAAAGGTGAATCTCATGACGATGTTACGTCCCGCTATACTGTTGTTTATTCTGCTGTCTCTGATTACCGGCGGGCTTTACCCGCTGATGACAACCGCGCTGGGCCAGTGGTGGTTTGAGGACCAGGCCAACGGCTCGCTGATTATCCAGAACGGTGAAAACCGCGGCTCGCGTCTGATTGGGCAAAACTTTACGGACCCGCGCTACTTCCAGGGACGCCCTTCCGCCACTGCGGAAAGCCCGTATAATCCAATGGCATCCGGCGGCAGCAATCTGGCTGGCAGTAATCCTGACCTGGACAAAGCCGTTGCTGAACGCGTTGCCGCCCTGCGCGCCGCGAATCCGCAGGCCAGCCGTGAGGTGCCGGTTGAGCTGGTCACCGCCTCCGCGAGCGGGCTGGAGTACAGCCTGACGCCGGACGCAGCGGCGTGGCAGATCCCACGCGTGGCCGCCGCCCGTCAGCTGACCGTCGAGCAGGTGAGCCAGCTGGTTGCAGAACATACGCAAAAGCCGCTGGTCAGCTTCATCGGCATGACGATAGTGAACATTGTTGAGCTGAATCTGGCGCTGGATGCGCTAAGGAAGAACTAAATGACCGAAGAGCCCATGCGCCCGGATCCGGACAGGCTGCTTGAACAAACGGCTGAAGCCCACCGCGGCAAGCTGAAAATTTTCTTCGGCGCCTGCGCGGGCGTCGGGAAAACCTTCGCCATGCTGACGGAAGCCCAGCGGCTTCGGGCGCAGGGGCTTGATATTCTCATCGGCGTGGTGGAAACCCACGGTCGCAAAGAGACGGCGGCGCTGCTGACGGGGCTGGCGACGCAGCCGCCCCAGCGTATCAGCCATCGCGGTCGGCTGGTGACGGAGTTCGATCTTGATGCCGCCCTCGCCCGCCGCCCCGCGCTGATCCTGATGGACGAACTGGCGCACAGCAACGCGCCTGGCTCACGCCACCCGAAGCGCTGGCAGGATGTTGAGGAGCTGCTTGAAGCCGGCATCGACGTCTTCACCACGGTGAATGTTCAGCATCTGGAAAGCCTGAACGACGTGGTAAGCGGGGTAACCGGTATCCAGGTGCGGGAAACCGTCCCCGATCCGTTTTTTGATTCTGCCGATGAAGTCGTACTGGTTGACCTGCCGCCGGACGATCTGCGCCAGCGCCTGCACGAAGGCAAGGTGTATATTGCCGGCCAGGCCGAACGCGCCATCGAACATTTTTTCCGCAAAGGAAACCTGATTGCCCTGCGCGAGCTGGCCCTGCGCCGCACCGCCGATCGCGTAGATGACCAGATGCGCGCCTGGCGGGACCTGCAGGGGCGGGAGCGCGTCTGGCACACGCGTGACGCCATTCTGTTATGCATTGGTCACGGCAGCGGCAATGAAAAACTGGTCCGCACCGCCGCCCGGCTTGCGGCGAAGTTTGGCAGCGTCTGGCACGCGGTGTATGTCGAAACGCCACAGCTTCACGGCCTGCCGGAAAATCAGCGTCGCGCCATTTTGAGCGCGCTGCGGCTGGCGCAGGAGCTGGGTGCCGAAACCGCAACCCTGTCCGATCCGCAGGAAGATAAAGCCATTCTGCGCTACGCGCGCGAGCATAACCTGGGCAAGATTGTCATTGGACGTCGCCAGCATCGCCGCTGGTTTAGCCGCGAATCTTTTGCCGACAGGCTGGCACGCCGCGCGCCGGATCTGGATTTAGTCATCGTCGCGCTGGATGACAAGCCCGCCCCCCTGCCCGGCCGTACGCCGGACGCACGCACCTTTGGCGATAAATGGCGCGTCCAGATCCGGGGCTGCCTCGTGGCCGTGGTCCTTTGCGCCCTGATTACGGTGATTGCCAGCCAGTGGCTAATCGCCTTCGATGCCGCCAATCTGGTCATGATTTATCTGCTGGGCGTCGTTGTGGTCGCGCTCTTTTATGGCCGCTGGCCGTCGGTGCTGGCAACGGTGATCAACGTCATCAGCTTCGACCTCTTTTTTATCGCTCCGCGCGGGACGCTTGCTGTCTCGGACGTGCAGTACATTCTGACCTTTGCCGTGATGCTTACCGTCGGGCTGGTGATCGGGAATCTGACGGCAGGCGTGCGCTACCAGGCACGCATTGCCCGCTATCGAGAGCAGCGCACCCGCCATCTGTATGAGATGTCAAAATCGCTGGCGGTCGGTCGCACGCAGCAGGATATCGTCCAGACCAGCGAGCAGTTTATCCGTTCGACCTTTCATGCCAGTAACCTGATTTTGCTCCCCGACGAGCAGGGGCGCCTTCGCCCGCTGACCTCCCCTTCGGGGATGACGCCCTGGGATGAAGCGATTGCCCGCTGGAGCTTTGATAAGGGTTTACCTGCCGGTGCCGGCACCGACACTCTGCCCGGGGTGCCTTACCAGATCCTGCCGCTGCGCAGCGCGGATAAAAATCACGGGCTGGTCATCGTCGAGCCGTCTAACCTGCGTCAGCTGATGATCCCCGAGCAGCAGCGCCTGCTGGAAACCTTCACCCTGCTGGTCGCCAGCGCCCTTGAACGGCTGGCGCTCACCGCCAGCGAAGAGCAGGCACGGCTGGCAAGCGAGCGCGAAAGTATTCGCAATTCGCTGCTGGCAGCGCTGTCTCACGATTTGCGCACCCCGCTTACCGTGCTGTTTGGTCAGTCCGAAATTCTGACGCTGGATCTGGCGGCGGAAGGATCAAAACATGCGATGCAGGCCAGCGAAATTCGTCAGCACGTGCTAAATACCACGCGTCTGGTGAACAACCTGCTGGACATGGCGCGCATTCAGTCCGGCGGGTTTAACCTCAAAAAAGAGTGGCTCACCCTTGAGGAGGTTGTCGGCAGTGCGCTGAAGATGCTGGAGCCGGGTCTCGGCGGGCGCCATATCGAGCTGGACATGCCGGAACCCCTGACGTTAATCCATGTGGATGGCCCGCTGTTTGAGCGCGTGCTGATTAATCTTCTGGAAAATGCCGCTAAATACGCCGGGGCAAAGGCCCGGCTGGGGATTGCTGCCAGGGTGGATAAACGTGTGCTGCGGCTCGATGTCTGGGATACCGGGCCGGGTATTCCGGCCGGCCAGGAGCGCGCCATATTCGAAAAATTTGCGCGCGGTAATAAGGAATCTGCCATTCCGGGCGTCGGGCTGGGGCTGGCGATCTGCCAGGCGATTGTTGACGTGCATGGCGGCACCATTTCCGCAGAGAACCGCCCGGAAGGTGGGGCACGCTTTTGTGTTACACTTCCTCTTGAAACCCCACCAGAACTTGATGAATTACCAGAGGATTTGTGATTAACGTTCTGATTGTTGAAGATGAGCTCGCTATCAGCCGATTTCTGCGTACCGCGCTGGAAGGCGACGGTTTGCGCGTTCATGAAGCCGGTACGCTTCAACGGGGGTTAATTGAAGCCGCCACCCGCAAGCCAGATCTGGTGATCCTGGATCTGGGACTCCCGGATGGCGATGGCATCGATTTTATTCGTGAGGTGCGTCAGTGGAGCCAGATGCCCATTCTGGTGCTCTCTGCCCGCACCGAAGAGACGGATAAAATCGCCGCGCTGGATGCCGGAGCGGATGATTATCTGATCAAACCGTTTGGCATTGGCGAGTTACAGGCCCGGCTGCGTGTGGCGCTGCGTCGACACAGTGCCACCACTCCTTCTGAACCGGTGTACGTCTTTGGCGATATCCGCGTCGATCTTGCCGCCCGCCGCATCGTGCGAGGGGAAGAAGAGATCCACCTTACGCCTATCGAGTTTCGTCTGCTGGCTGTGTTGCTCAGTAACCACGGAAAAGTGTTAACGCAGCGACAGCTGTTAAGCCAGGTCTGGGGACCGAATGCTGTCGAACATAGTCACTATTTACGCATTTATATGGGACACCTTCGCCAGAAACTTGAAGCCGATCCCGCGCGTCCTCGTCATTTATTAACAGAAACCGGTATCGGATATCGGTTTATGATCTGAATAAGTATTCACTTTAATTTTAAATAAAGAACACACCAGCCTGAATATAGCCATGAAAATAACGACGAGATTATTTTCATGCCTATATTCGCCCTCGCTAAACATATTTAGAACACCAACTTAACACCAAACCAACAAAACAGCATTTTGATCTGTATTATTCACTCATAACGACTAATTATTTCTGAAATGATCGGTTATTGGTGATCTGTTTCACAGTTAATCCCTTTTTCCTGGATAAAATGACCGTGCTTTCAATTACTGAAAGGAAAATGAACATGGAAAACAATAATCGTTTAATGCCCCATATAAGGCGGACAACACATATCATGATGTTTGCCCACCGAAACTGTTTTGACTTTCATCTCTTTAACGCCCGGTAGTCCTTCGACTTCTGGCGCATACGCTTACAGGTTATCCTGAAAAACGCTATTTTACAGGCTGTTGCCTGTGAACACCTGCGCTCATTCCTTGTGATTCAGATTCTCCGCAACCGGGCGGACTGAATTCTACTCAGCAAAAAAGCAATTAACTGATTTCGTATCAGCGGACACGCTTTGCTTTTTTTTCCGGAAAAAATCGATTTCTTTACCGCAAGAAGTCGAGGGACCCATATTGCCTGAAATAAAGAGATAAAGATGAAAACGTTAAAAATTGCCGTCAGCCGTGCCTGCCCTGAATGCTTTACCACTTCGCGCGAGATCGTGGATATCACCGCATCGGATTATATTGATGTGGCAGCCGTGGTTCTGGCCGTCAGTGATATTTTCAATGGCGCAATAGAAGAAATAGAAGCCACGGGATTCGGTATTCCGGTGTTTATTGCCACGCATAAAGAAGAAAGGGTTCCGGCTGAATTTCTGTCGCGTATTCACGGCGTTTTTGAGTACTCCGACACCAGCAATGCGTACTACGGACGCCAGCTTGAAGCGGCTGCGCAGAAGTACGAAACCCAGCTCCGCCCGCCGTTCTTCCGCGCGCTGGTCGATTACGTCCAGCAGGGGAACAGCGCGTTTGACTGCCCCGGACATCAGGGAGGCCAGTTCTTCCGCCGCCATCCGGCCGGAAACCAGTTTGTCGATTTCTTTGGCGAAACGCTTTTCCGCGCCGATCTGTGCAATGCCGACGTGGCAATGGGCGATCTGCTGATCCATGAAGGTGCGCCATGCATCGCCCAACAGCATGCGGCAAAAGTCTTTAATGCGGATAAAACCTACTTCGTGCTGAACGGCACCTCCTCTTCCAATAAGGTGGTGCTCAATGCCCTGCTCACGCCAGGCGATCTGGTGCTGTTCGATCGCAATAACCATAAATCTAATCACCACGGAGCACTGTTACAGGCGGGAGCGACGCCGGTGTATCTGGAAACAGCCCGCAACCCGTACGGGTTTATCGGCGGTATTGACGCACACTGTTTCGACGAGAGTTACCTGCGGGAACTGGTGTCAGAGGTCGCGCCTGGTCGCGCGCGGGATGAACGTCCCTTCCGTCTGGCGGTGATCCAGCTGGGCACCTACGACGGTACCATTTATAACGCCCGTCAGGTGGTGGATAAGATTGGTCACCTGTGCGATTACATCCTGTTTGACTCCGCCTGGGTGGGTTACGAGCAGTTTATCCCGATGATGGCCGACTGCTCGCCGCTGCTGCTGGAGCTGAACGAAAACGATCCGGGCATTCTGGTTACCCAATCGGTGCATAAGCAGCAGGCGGGCTTCTCGCAAACCTCGCAAATCCATAAGAAGGACAGCCACATAAAAGGCCAGCCGCGCTATGTCCCGCATAAGCGCCTCAACAACGCCTTTATGATGCACGCCTCCACCAGCCCGTTTTATCCGCTGTTTGCCGCCCTGGATATCAACGCCCGCATGCACGAGGGGCAAAGTGGGCGCAACATGTGGATGGACTGCGTGGTGACGGGTATCGAAGCGCGAAAACTGATCCTTCAGAACTGTCAGTTTATTCGCCCGTTCGTGCCGGAGACGGTGGATGGCCGTCCGTGGGAAAGCTGGGATACGGCGGAGATCGCCACCGATCTGCGCTTCTTCCATTTCGTTCCGGGCGAACGCTGGCACGCCTTTGAGGGATATGCCGAGCATCAGTATTTTATTGATCCCTGCAAACTGCTGCTGACCACGCCAGGCATCAACGCCCGCACCGGCGAGTATGATGATTTCGGCGTGCCCGCCACCATCCTCGCCAACTTCCTGCGTGAAAACGGCATCGTGCCGGAAAAATGCGACCTCAATTCCATTCTGTTCCTGCTCACCCCGGCGGAGGACATGGGCAAATTGCAGCAGCTCGTCGCCCAGCTGGTGCGCTTCGAAAAACTGCTCCAGAGCGATGTGCCGCTGAAAGAGGTTCTGCCCTCTCTTTATAAGCAACATCCGGAACGTTATGCGGATTATTCCCTGCGTCAGATTTGTCAGGAAATGCACGACCTCTACGCCCGCCATAACGTGAAACAGTTGCAGAAAGAGATGTTCCGCAAGTCTCACTTCCCGCGCGTCATGATGAACCCGCAGGAGGCGAACTATGCCTATCTGCGCGGTGAGGTCGAGCTGGTGTCACTGCGCGACGCGGAAGGCCGTATCGCCGCGGAAGGCGCGCTGCCTTACCCACCGGGGGTGTTGTGCGTGGTTCCGGGGGAAGTCTGGGGCGGTTCCGTGCTGCGCTATTTCGCCGCGCTGGAAGACGGGATCAATCTGCTGCCGGGCTTTGCGCCGGAGTTACAGGGGGTTTACGTCGAGGAGTGTGACGGGCGCAAACAGGTGCGCTGCTACGTCATTAAACAACCCGCCGCTCAGCCGTCTCTGCTGAAAGGAGAAAAATTATGAGTAAGTCCAACAAGATGGGCGTGGTACAACTCACTATCCTCACCATGGTGAATATGATGGGGTCCGGGATCATCATGCTGCCCACTAAGCTCGCTGAAGTGGGGACGATTTCGATTATCTCCTGGCTGGTAACGGCAGTCGGCTCAATGGCGCTGGCGTGGGCGTTTGCCAAGTGCGGGATGTTCAGCCGTAAGTCTGGCGGCATGGGCGGCTATGCCGAATATGCGTTTGGCAAGTCGGGCAACTTTATGGCCAACTACACCTACGGCGTGTCGCTGCTGATCGCCAACGTGGCGATTGCCATTTCCGCTGTCGGTTACGGTACGGAGCTGTTTGGCGCGACGCTGACCCCGGTGCAGATTGGGCTGGCGACCATCGGCGTGCTGTGGATCTGCACCGTCGCCAACTTTGGCGGCGCGCGCATCACCGGACAACTCAGCAGCATCACCGTCTGGGGCGTGATCATTCCGGTTGTCGGTCTGTGCATCATCGGCTGGTTCTGGTTCAGCCCGACGCTGTACGCCAATTCCTGGAACCCGCACCACGTGCCGTTCTTCACCGCCGTGGGATCGTCCATCGCCATGACGCTATGGGCTTTCCTCGGTCTCGAGTCAGCCTGTGCGAATGCGGAAGTGGTGGAAAACCCGGAAAAGAACGTGCCGATCGCGGTACTCGGCGGGACGCTGGGGGCGGCGGTGATCTATATCGTCTCAACCAACGTGATTGCGGGAATTGTGCCCAACATGGATCTCGCTAACTCCACGGCGCCGTTCGGGCTGGCGTTTGCGCAGATGTTTACGCCAGAGGTAGGGAAAGTGATCATGGGACTGATGGTAATGTCCTGCTGCGGCTCGCTGCTGGGCTGGCAGTTCACCATCGCCCAGGTATTCAAATCCTCCGCTGACGAAGGTTATTTCCCGAAAATCTTCTCCCGCGTCACCAAAGCGGATGCGCCGGTACAGGGTATGCTGGCGATTGTGATTTTCCAGAGCGGTTTGTCGCTGATGACCATCAGCCCGTCACTGAACAGCCAGTTTAATGTACTGGTCAACCTGGCGGTGGTGACGAACATCATTCCGTACATTCTGTCGATGGCGGCACTGGTGATTATTCAGAAGGTGGCGAAGGTGGATCCGCGCAAAGCCCGGGCGGCCAATATCGTGGCGCTGATTGGGGCGATTTACAGCTTCTATGCGCTCTACTCGTCCGGTCAGGAGGCGATGCTGTATGGCGCGATGGTGACCTTTATGGGCTGGACGCTGTACGGTCTGGTGTCACCACGGTTTGAACTGAAGAATAAGCATAGTTAAAAAAGAAGCCCGGTGGCGCTAACGCTTACCGGGCCTACGAGATCAATGTTTTCTCCCTCTCCCTGTGGGAGAGGGCCTGGGTGAGGGCATCAGCCCGCACCAGACACCACTTACGCGTTTTTCAGCACTTCGCTGACAATCTCTACCGCTTCTTTCTCAATCTGCTGGCGGTGCTCAGCGCCGAGGAAGCTTTCGCAATAGATTTTGTACGCATCTTCCGTACCGGATGGACGCGCGGCGAACCAGCCGTTTTCGGTCATCACTTTCAGGCCGCCGATGGATGCGCCGTTACCCGGTGCCGCCGTCAGACGCGCGGTGATCGGGTCACCTGCCAGGGTGCTTGCGCTGACCATCTCCGGAGAGAGTTTGGACAGAGCGGCTTTCTGAGCAGAGGTCGCGCCAGCCTGAATACGGTTATAGCTTGGCGCACCAAAGCGTGCTGCCAGGTCGTTGTAATGTTCCTGCGGGTTCTTACCGGTAACCGCGGTGATTTCCGCCGCCAGCAGGCACATTATGATGCCGTCTTTATCGGTTGACCATGGGGTGCCGTCGAAGCGCAGGAAGGATGCCCCCGCGCTCTCTTCACCACCAAAGCCGAAGCTGCCGTCGTGCAGACCGTCAACAAACCACTTGAAGCCCACCGGCACTTCCACCAGCTTGCGGCCCAGCGCATCGACCACACGGTCAATCATGGCGGAAGAGACCAGCGTTTTACCCACCGCAACCTCTTTGCCCCACTGCGGACGATGCTGGAAGAGATAATTGATCGCAACAGCCAGGTAGTGGTTAGGGTTCATCAGCCCAGCCGGGGTGACGATACCGTGGCGGTCGTAGTCCGGGTCGTTGGCAAACGCCAGATCGAACTTGTCGCGCAGCGCCAGCAGGCCCGCCATTGCGCATTCGGAGGAGCAGTCCATACGGATCGCGCCGTCTTTGTCCAGGTGCATAAAGCGGAAGGTCTGATCGACGTGATCGTTCACGATGGTCAGATCCAGCTTGTAGTGCTCGGCAATGCGTTTCCAGTATTCAATACCGGAGCCGCCCAGCGGATCCACGCCCAGCTTCAGACCGGCTTTCTGGATAGCGGCCATATCGACGATATCCGCCAGCCCTTCCACGAACGGCTGCACCAGATCCTGCTCTTTCACGTGGCCGGACGCCATGGCTTCATCCAGCGAGATGCGCTTCACGCCGTTCAGACCGTTAGCCAGTAACGCGTTGGCGCGATCTTCCACCACTTTCGTGACGTTGGTATCCGCCGGGCCACCGTTAGGTGGGTTGTACTTGATGCCGCCATCTTCCGGTGGGTTGTGGGACGGGGTGATCACAATACCGTCCGCCTGCGCGCCACCTTTTTTGTTATGTACCAGAATAGCGTTAGAAACCGCAGGCGTTGGCGTGAAACCGTTGTTCTCCTGAACAATCACGTCTACGCCGTTTGCCGCCAGTACTTCCAGCACGGAGATAAAGGCAGGTTCAGACAGGGCGTGGGTATCTTTCCCAACATAGCACGGACCGGTGACGCCATTTTTGGCGCGCTCTTCCGCGATGGCCTGAGCAATGGCCAGAATGTGCGGTTCGTTAAAGCTATGGAGCGCCGCGCTGCCGCGGTGGCCAGATGTACCAAACTTCACTGCGTGTTCTGCGTTGCCCACCACCGGCTTCAGCACGTAGTACTGCGCGGTCAGTTGAGCGACGTTAATCAAATCGCGTTGTTGTGCAGGTTGTCCTGCACGGCTGTGATTTGCCATTGCCTGGTCCTTCTGATGCAAGGGTTAAATTGTACCGCAAACCTTTTCGATCAATTCCGCCGGGAACTGCATGGACTGCATGATATGTTCGATCATGCTGCACTTGCGGCCCGTATTGGTATTGGTGATCACCCAGTATGGCGTACCGGGAACATGTTTGGGTTTGGTTTGGTTGCCATTTTGCAGCAGGGTCTGCTCGTCACCTGCGAAGTAAACGCGCGTGCGACCGTGCAGCGACTCTGTCGCTTCTGCAAATGCGTTGTTATCCAGTGAGTAAAGTGTAGACAGCACCAGCATAAAGCGGTTAACCGCCTTTTTCTGCTCTGCATATTCATCGGACAGCAGCAGCTCGCGCATCGCGCGCACTTTGTCTTTTGCCGGCATGACGGCAGGTTTTACTTGTGCAACAACGCTCGGCTGAGACACAACATCTTTAGTGACAGGAGTGGGCTGTGAGGCGGCGGAAATTTTAAGCATGCGCCGTAAAATGTCGGACGCGCTCTCCCCAATATGCCGCGTCTGGCTGGCAATATACTGATAGAGTTCGTCATCAACTTCGATTGTTTTCATCTTAATCCAGTGCGATATCTTATCTGAATACAAGTCGTTGAGATTATAAGGTCTAATCCCAACAGCGGATAGCGTCAAACCAGGTTGGCGGCAAAAGTCAGATTAAACTGGATCCTTGCCCCCGGGCGGCAGAATGGTCAACATGATACCCTAACCTGACAAACCTAAAAAAAGAACTTTGCCATGAAATTGAATACCCGAGCGCAAACTGCACAATCGCCGAACAATAATTCTCCCATCGTACTGGTTCACGGCCTGTTTGGTAGCCTGGATAACCTGGGCGTGCTGGCGCGCGATTTAGTGACCGATCACGAGATCCTCCAGGTTGATATGCGCAATCACGGTCTTTCAGGGCGCTCTGAGGAGATGACCTACGCAGCCATGGCGCAGGATCTGCGGGACACCCTCGATGCGAATAATATCCAGAAAGCGACGCTCATCGGGCATTCAATGGGCGGTAAAGCGGTGATGGCGCTTACAGCGCTGGCCCCTGAGCGAATTTCCCGTCTGGTGGTCATTGACGTTGCGCCCGTCAATTACGACGTTCGCCGTCACGATGAGATTTTCGCTGCGATCAATGCTGTGACAGAGTCAGGCGTCTCCACACGCCAGCAGGCGGCAGCCGTTATGCGCGAGCATCTCGATGAAGAAGGCGTGGTCCAGTTCCTGCTGAAATCCTTTGTTGACGGACAATGGCGCTTTAACGTCCCGGTACTGTGGGATCAGTATTCGCATATTGTGGGGTGGGAAAATGTCCCCGCCTGGCCGCACCCTACCCTCTTTATTCGCGGCGGCAACTCCCCTTACGTCACTGACGCGTACCGTGACACGCTGCTGGCGCAATTTCCGCAGGCTCGCGCTCACGTCATCGCCGGTGCCGGGCACTGGGTCCACGCGGAAAAACCGGATGCGGTCCTGCGCGCCATTCGCCGCTATCTTACTGATACAGCGAATTGATTAAAAAGCCAGCGACCGGAAGACGACGGGCTTCCAGTCGTTGGCGTGTGGATATGGGTGATGTATGATGGCGCGCTTATCGCCCGGGCATTAGCAGGGCGGCGTGTTTCCCCCGAAGTCTCAGAATCATGGCCAAAGAACAAACGGACCGTACGACACTAGATCTGTTCGCGAATGAGCGTCGACCGGGACGACCGAAAACGAATCCGCTTTCGCGCGATGAACAGCTGCGTATCAATAAACGCAACCAGCTTAAACGCGATAAAAATCGTGGGCTTAAGCGTGTCGAACTCAAGCTGAATGCCGATGCCGTCGATGCGCTTAACGAGTTAGCTGACGCGCGCAACATCAGCCGCAGCGAACTGATCGAAGAGATGCTGATCGCCCAGCTTGAGACGTTACGCGGCAAGGCGTGAGTCAGAAAATCCCCAATATTACCTTTTTCATGTAGCACAGAGTGCAGTCCTGCGTGATAGCTGTTTCCGCAGGGTTGCCTGTTCTGCTATTATTGCCCTTATCCGTGGACAATTTGCGCCACCATACCATTAAGTTTCAAGAGGTTATTTTACTCATGGCAATCATCGGCATTTTCTTTGGCAGTGATACCGGCAATACTGAAAATATCGCAAAAAACATTCAAAAACAGCTCGGTAAAGACGTTGCTGATGTGCATGACATCGCCAAGAGCAGCAAAGAAGATCTCGAGGGCTATGACATCCTGCTGCTGGGCATCCCGACCTGGTACTACGGTGAAGCACAGTGTGACTGGGACGATTTCTTCCCGACGCTGGAAGAAGTCGACTTCAACGGCAAGCTGGTTGCCCTGTTTGGCTGTGGCGATCAGGAAGACTACGCTGAGTATTTCTGTGATGCGCTGGGCACTATTCGTGACATCATTGAGCCGCGCGGTGCGGCGATCGTTGGTCACTGGCCAACAGCGGGTTACCACTTCGAAGCTTCCAAAGGTCTGGCAGATGACGATCACTTCGTTGGCCTTGCCATTGATGAAGACCGTCAGCCAGAGCTGACCGCAGAGCGTGTAGAAAAATGGGTTAAGCAGGTTCGTGAAGAGCTGAACCTGGACGATATCCTTAACGCCTGATATCCCTGCGGCGCAACTCCGGTTGCGCCCGTTGTCCAGGTAAAACCGATTAAATTAATTGCTACAAACTTTTAACTTTTTCGTCCAGACCTGTACAATATCCCCCTGGTAAAAAGTGGGTGCCATCGAACAAGTTTGTTGGTGATACCACGTTTTTATAAGCATACTTTGCTTGAGACTTGCAGTTTTCATTTAGCCATGGCAGTTCTATAATGAGACGCATTATCCCAAGTGCATTTTCTGTCACTTCTTCTTTTGAAGTGAATCGTTTAGCAACAGGACAGATTCCGCATGACTGACAACAATACCGCATTAAAGAAAGCTGGCCTGAAAGTAACGCTTCCTCGGTTAAAAATCCTTGAAGTGCTTCAGGGGCCAGACAATCACCATGTCAGTGCGGAAGACCTTTATAAGCGTCTTATCGATATGGGTGAAGAGATTGGGCTGGCAACCGTCTATCGTGTGCTGAACCAGTTTGATGACGCGGGCATTGTTACTCGTCATAATTTCGAAGGCGGTAAATCCGTGTTCGAGCTGACTCAGCAGCACCACCATGATCACCTGATCTGCCTCGACTGTGGCAAGGTCATTGAATTTAGTGATGATTCCATTGAATCACGCCAGCGTGAAATCGCCGCCCGTCATGGCATCCGCCTGACCAACCACAGCCTGTACCTGTACGGTCACTGTGCTGAAGGGGATTGCCGCGAAAATGAACATGCGCACGACGCAAAATAAGTCAGTGTTCATACTCTGAGCCAGCCGTGAGGTTGGCTTTTTTTTGCCTGGAAAAAGCCCGGTAAGCGCAGCGCCACCGGGCGTAAAGCAACTTATTTATTGTTATTGCGAATCTCGTCCCATATCTTATCGCAACGCTTCGCCACTTCCTGATCGTTACCGGTTTTACGCGCCTGAATGCAGGCCTGGTAATCCATCACGCGAACGTTTTCCTGCGTGGCGAATTGCTCATGGGCTTTGTCTTTTTTTAGCTCGTTCAGCACGCTTTGACAGGCTTCAATCTTCTCAGGTGAACCTTGTGCGGTATTGATGCAAGCGCTATACGCCTCTTTCAGACGGGAGTCTTCTTTCGGCGCCTGATCCTGCGCGCACGCCACCAGCCCGAATGCCAGCAGCGCAACGATTACCCTTTTTTTCATCATGTTCATTCTCCATAACGGCGGGACACAGCCCGCCGCAGCATTCATCAGAAGATGGTAAATGGCGCAATGACCATGAATTTCACGTCGCGCTCATCCTGGAAGATGTTGCCGTAACCGCCCGCGTAGCTCGGGATATCGGAGTGGTTGTCATACTGGGTGAAGTGCAGTTTGAACATCGTGCCTTTCGCACGGCCCTCCTGCAGGGTATAAATCGCATCCAGACTGTATGAAGACTCTTTCAGACGGTAGTTCGGATCGTAGTAGGCGTCTGGCGTAGCCATATCCGCTGGCTTCGCGTCCCAGGCGTACGCGTAGGACGCACCCACTGCCCAGCCAGGCAGGTTCCAGTTCTTCAGGTCATACATTGCGCCGAAGAAGACCGCCTTTTCACCGTCGGCGTTGAAGTCAGAGCGATTATCCCACCAGATATCCAGACGACCATTGGAAGAGGCGTAGGTTGGCGTCATACGTTGCAGGAAGTAGCCCTGCTGCCCTTCTGCCTTGACCCATGTACCCTCCAGACGCAAATCAACCTGACCCACCTTGTAGCCGAAGGTCAGCGCCTGTAACCACGCGGTGCCGTCATAAATATCATTTACGCTGCCATCGCTGACCTTGTCGCGCGTACCGTAGAACTGATAGCTGGTGCTCAGCGGGCTACCTGCGATATCAAATTTGTAGCTGGCTTTAGCAAAGTACTGATCGATATAGCCTTCAGCCTGACCAAAAGCCGCTTCCAGCACCAGATCGTTTTTGAAGTCGTACTTCGCCCCCAGCGAGTGGAGATAATCAACTTTGGTTTTTTTATCGTTTTGATAGAACTTGTCCATCTCAATGTGCCACGGCGCTTTGTACTCGTTGGTCCACATATAGGAGAAGCTCAACGCCCCCGCATCGCCGTAGTCAAAATTAGCACCGGCTTCCGCGCCCTGATAGGTACCTGGCATAAAGCTCCAGTGCGGCGCTAACAGCGTCTGACCGGTTGGCTGGATATAACCACCACGCGCCCAGACCGGGCCATATTTGAATTTTGCAGCCGCTTTATACAGGCTGATTCCGCTTTTATCGCCGGACCAGTCTTCGTCGTAAGCTTTATTGCTGGAGGAGAACGCAATTTCGTTCGGATGGCCGCTGTCGCCATTTTCGGCCATTTCAATTGCGGTGAACGCTGCAATATCGATCCCGAACATATCGGCGGCATATCCCGACTGGAAATCCAGGTTGGCGTTCCAGGTCGAGTGAGAAAGGTTAGTTTTGTATTTATCTTCAGTGACGTCTTTACGGTCACGCTCACGTTGCCAGTAATAAATACCGCCCGTGAGGGTGGAATCTTCAATGAAACCTGCTGCTTTTGCCTCTGGCGCAACCACCAGGCCCGACATTGCTGTCACACCGGCGATAGCCAGCGCCAGCGCACTACGTTTGCCACTGAACGTACGCATAGATTATTCCTCTTTGACGAATTAA
Organism: Enterobacter cloacae complex sp. XAL002; assembly: GCF_049236805.1. Classification (NCBI taxonomy): domain Bacteria; kingdom Pseudomonadati; phylum Pseudomonadota; class Gammaproteobacteria; order Enterobacterales; family Enterobacteriaceae; genus Enterobacter; species Enterobacter cloacae complex sp. XAL002. The sequence goes on along the minus strand of NZ_JBMKJN010000010.1, from coordinate 98,193 downwards.
AACGCCTTAAACGGCGAAAAACAGAAAAGACCAAATGGTCAGGGGTAGTCAGAAATACCCTCGAATTAACTACCGTCTTTAGGTTATTTTTCGCGACGCGAATTATCAATGCTTTTAATCAGGCAAAAGTCAGGATTATGACGAAGAGCACATATTTCGTAGTGCTTTGTAACATTTACCGGGAAGCGAGTACTGGCGGGGGAATACGCTAATTTTCAGTAAGTAACATTGAGATTGAGAATATATTTTTCAGCGTGTCTGTTTTTGGAAAACAACAAACTTTTTTTAAATAAAATAAGTAGCACCACATTGACCTGGAATGTTGGCTTTAAAAGATTATCCCGATGCTTAACGACATGATCGTTAAATAAAAAAACGCCGCATTACGCGGCGTTTGTTTCTCATTGACCAGAGCAGCGTTATTATTCGCCGATCTTAGTCCAGGTATCACGCAGACCCACGGTACGGTTAAATACCGGTTTTTCTGCCGTGCTGTAACGACTGTCCAGGCAGAAATAACCCTCACGTTCGAACTGGAACGCTTTACCGGCTTCAGCGGCTTTCAGAGACGGCTCGGCATACCCCTGCTTGATAATCAGCGACTCAGGGTTAATAACCGCCAGGAAGTCTTCCGCTGCGCCTGGGTTAGGCACGCTGAACAGACGGTCGTAGAGACGGATCTCAACCGGCAGCGCATGCTGCGCGCTCACCCAGTGGATTACACCTTTCACTTTACGGCCATCCGCCGGATCTTTGCTCAGCGTCTCTGCGTCGTACGTACAGAAGATGGTCGTGATGTTACCTTCCGCATCTTTCTCTACGCGCTCGGCTTTGATTACATAGGCGTTACGCAGACGTACTTCTTTGCCCAGCACCAGACGCTTGTACTGCTTGTTCGCTTCTTCGCGGAAGTCGGCACGATCGATCCAGATTTCACCGCTGAACGGCACGTCGCGGGTGCCCATTTCCGGTTTGTTCGGATGATTAGGCATAGAGACCAGTTCGCTCCCGCCCTGCGGATAGTTTTCGATAACCAGTTTCACTGGATCGATCACCGCCATCGCGCGCGGCGCGTTTTCGTTCAGGTCTTCACGAATGCAGGATTCCAGAGACGCCATTTCGATGGTGTTGTCCTGCTTGGTGACGCCGATACGTTTGCAGAACTCACGAATGGACGCAGAGGTGTAGCCACGACGACGCAGGCCAGAAATGGTCGGCATACGTGGGTCGTCCCAGCCTTCAACGTGCTTGTCAGTGACCAGCAGGTTCAGCTTACGCTTGGACATCACGGTGTATTCCAGGTTCAGACGAGAGAACTCGTACTGACGCGGATGCACAGGAATGGTGATGTTATCCAGCACCCAGTCGTACAGACGACGGTTGTCCTGGAATTCCAGCGTGCACAGAGAGTGCGTAATGCCTTCCAGCGCATCGCTGATGCAGTGGGTGAAGTCGTACATCGGGTAGATGCACCACTTGTTACCGGTCTGGTGGTGTTCTGCGAACTTAATGCGGTACAGCACCGGATCGCGCATCACGATGAACGGAGACGCCATATCGATTTTGGCACGCAGACACGCTTTACCTTCTTCGAAGCCACCGGCACGCATTTTTTCAAACAGCGCCAGGTTCTCTTCCACGCTACGATCGCGAAACGGACTGTTCTTACCGGGCTGAGTCAGCGTACCGCGGTATTCACGGATTTCGTCAGCAGAGAGCTCGTCGACGTATGCCAGACCCTTGTTAATCAGTTCAACCGCATAGGCATACAGCTGATCGAAATAGTCTGAGGAGTAGCAGATATCGCCTGACCAGTTGAAGCCCAGCCATTGCACGTCGTTTTTAATCGACTCAACGTATTCGATGTCTTCTTTTACTGGGTTGGTGTCATCGAAACGCAGGTTGCACTGCCCCTGGTAGTCTTGCGCAATACCAAAGTTCAGGCAGATCGATTTGGCGTGACCAATGTGCAGGTAGCCATTTGGCTCCGGCGGGAAACGCGTGTGGACTGTGGTGTGCTTACCACTGGCCAGATCTTCATCGATGATCTGACGAATAAAGTTACTCGGGCGGGCTTCTGCCTCACTCATCGTGGATTCCTCAAAGCGTAAACAACGTATAACGGCATATGATCTTATAAGCCGGACGTAGTGACAACCCTTAAAACGTCCCGGAAGAAAATAATGGGGGCAATTGCTGCAAAAAAAAGCGGCGGAGGATATCCCCCGCCGCTAAAGGCATAACTCTACTCAGGAGCGATTACTTGCCTTTAATCTCATACAGTGGCGTTTGGCCTGCAACTACCTGCCCCTGCGCCTGGATCACCAGACCGCTGAAGTCGTCGATGTTGCTGCACACTACCGGGCTTATCATGGAGCGCGCGTTGGCGTTCAGGAACTCCAGATCCATTTCCAGAATCGGCTGACCTGCCGCCACTTCAGCGCCCTCTTCCACCAGGCGAGTAAAGCCCTGACCGTTCAGCGCAACGGTATCGATACCCATATGGACAACGATCTCCGCGCCTTTTTCCGTTTCCAGGCAGAACGCGTGGTTGGTGTTGAAGATTTTCACGATAGTACCGGCTGCCGGAGAGACCACGGTTTTGTCCGTTGGTTTCACCGCCACGCCATCACCGACCGCTTTGCTGGCGAACGCTTCGTCAGGCACCTGCTCAAGCGCAACAACGTCACCTGTCACCGGAGAAACCAGCGCAGCGATGGTCACCGCATTTGGCACAGCCTGCGGTTTTGCAACCGGCGCGTCAGCTACTGGCGCGTTATCCGTTGAGGCGGCAGCGACCGGCCCACGGGCAACCACTTTTTTCATTTCATCGCCGATAGATTCGGCTTTCGCACCCACGATAACCTGGATGGTTTGTTTGTTCAGCTTCACCACACCAGACGCACCAAGGCGTTTGCACATTGCATCGCTCACGCGGGCGGAGTCGCCCACGGTCAGACGCAGACGGGTAATACAGGCATCGATCGCTTTCAGGTTGTCGGTGCCACCCACAGCGGCAATATAGCTGGTTGCCAACTGGGTTAAACCCTCTTCGGTATTGCTGTTGGCTTCACTGGTCACAACATCATCTTTCGTATCTTCGCGGCCCGGCGTTTTCAGGTTAAACATACGAATAACCGCGCTGAACAGAACGAAGTAGATAACGAAGAAGATCAGGCCCATCACCACCAGCATCCAGACGTTGCTGCTTGCCGCCGGCAGGTTGTACATCAACACATAGTCGATAGCGCCTGCGGAGAAGGAGAAGCCTGCATGGATACCCAGAAGGGTGGCAACGAACAGGCTGATACCGGTCAGGATCGCGTGCATCAGATACAGCAGCGGAGCCAGGAACATGAACAGGAATTCCAGCGGCTCGGTCACGCCGGTCAGGAAGGCGGTGATCGCAACGGACAGCAGCATCCCGCCAACCATTGGGCGACGCGCTTTCGGCGCAGCCAGGTACATTGCCAGCGCGGCGCCAGGCAGACCAAACATCATGATTGGGAAGAAGCCGGACATGAACATGCCCGCGGTGCCGTCACCTGCGTAGAAGCGGTTGATATCACCGTGGAATACCGCGCCAGCCGCGTTGGTGAACTCACCAATCTGGAACCAGGCGATGGTGTTCAGTACCTGATGCAGACCGGTTGGGATCAGCAGACGGTTAATGAAACCGAAGATGCCCGCGCCCATTGCGCCCGCAGATACGATCCACTCGCCACCCGCATGGATAGCATGCTGAACCGGTGGCCAAACGTAGCCAAAGATGGCGGCGAGGATCAGACAGAAAAAGCCCGTCGCAATCGGCACAAAACGTTTACCGCCGAAGAAGCTCAGGAAGTCAGGCAGTTTGATACCCGCCCAGCGGTTGTACACGGCGCCACCGACCAGACCGGTAATGATACCCGCCAGTACACCCATGTTGATTTCCGGGTTGATGGTTACCATCGCTTTCGTGAGGATGAAGTAACCTACCGCCCCTGCCAGTGCCGCAGCACCGGCGCTGTCTTTTGACCAGCTTGACGCCACGCCGATGGCGAAAATCAGCGCAAGGTTGTCAAAAATGGCGCCGCCTGCCTGGGCAATAAACGGCACATTAAGAAGATCGGGTTGCCCGAATCGCAGCAGCAACGCTGCAACCGGTAGCACGGCGATAGGGAGCTGCAAAGCCCTACCGAGGCGCTGGAAAAAACCTAAAATATTCATCCTATTCCCCCTACGAGACCCTTTGTTAAGACTCGCGCATTAACTATGTTTTTATTGTGTCACGAACGATAGATACTGTTGATGATTCACTGGCAGTGTGAGTGTGTGAAAAATTAATTCGTATCGCAAATTAAACACCTATTTTTTGTGATTATTGTCACCAAATATCGTATTAAACCCTCCCTTTCACTGGCTAACCACGAAAACTTATTTTATCATTCAAAAAATCAAGACGGATTGATCCGGCCTGAAAGGTTCCAGGTTACGCTTAGTTCAGGTTGCACTAATCATCCGCCCACTTTTACTTAAACTTTAGAGGTGAATAATGAGACTGATTCCCCTGGCAACAGCTGAACAAGTCGGAAAATGGGCTGCTCGTCATATCGTTAACCGCATCAACGCGTTCAAACCAACAGCCGATCGTCCTTTCGTACTCGGTCTTCCAACCGGTGGTACTCCCCTGACCGCGTATAAGGCTTTGGTTGAAATGCACAAAGCGGGCCAGGTTAGCTTTAAACATGTTGTGACCTTCAACATGGACGAATATGTCGGCCTGCCAAAGGAACATCCGGAAAGTTACCACAGCTTTATGCACCGTAATTTCTTCGACCACGTTGATATTCCGGCTGAAAACATTAACCTGCTGAATGGAAACGCGCCTGATATTGACGCAGAATGCCGTCAGTATGAAGAAAAAATCCGTTCCTACGGTAAAATCCACCTGTTTATGGGCGGCGTAGGCAACGATGGTCATATCGCGTTCAACGAACCGGCATCTTCACTGGCTTCCCGTACCCGTATTAAAACGTTGACCCATGACACGCGTGTGGCTAACTCCCGCTTCTTTGACGGCGACGTCAATCAGGTGCCTAAATACGCGCTGACCGTGGGTGTGGGTACGCTGCTGGATGCCGAAGAAGTGATGATTCTGGTGCTGGGCGCAGTGAAAGCGCAAGCGCTTCAGGCTGCCGTTGAAGGCAACGTGAACCATATGTGGACGATCAGCTGCTTACAGTTGCATCCAAAAGCGGTTGTCGTGTGTGACGAACCGTCCACCATGGAGCTGAAAGTGAAAACGCTGAAATACTTCAACGAGCTGGAAGCTGAGAACATTAAAGGTCTGTAATTGAATAACCGCCTCTTTTATTAGGGGCGGTCGCTTTTTTAACCGGGGGTCGATATGTACGCTTTAACCCACGGTCGGATTTATACCGGCCATGAAATTCTGGATGACCATGCGATTGTAATCGCCAATGGCCTGATTGAACGTGTTTGCCCGCTGGCGGAACTGCCGCCGGAGATCGAACAACGTTCCCTCAATGGAGCAGTAATCTCCCCCGGTTTCATCGACGTACAGCTTAACGGCTGCGGCGGTGTCCAGTTTAACGATACCGCAGAGGCGGTAACGGTTGAAACGCTGGAAATCATGCAAAAAGCCAACGAGAAATCGGGCTGCACCAGCTATCTGCCAACGCTGATTACCAGCAGCGATGACCTGATGAAACAGGGTATCCGCGTCATGCGCGAATACCTGGCAAAACATCCGAATCAGGCGCTGGGTCTGCACCTGGAAGGACCATGGCTGAATATGGTCAAGAAAGGCACCCATAACCCGAACTACGTGCGCAAACCGGATGCCGAGCTGGTGGATTACATGTGCGCCAATGCCGATGTGATCACCAAAGTGACGCTGGCACCGGAAATGACCGGCACGGACGTTATCAGCAAACTGGCCGCCGCCGGGATTGTGGTATCTGCGGGCCATTCGAACGCGACGCTGAAAGAGGCGAAGGCCGGTTTCCGCGCAGGTATTACATTTGCCACACACCTTTATAACGCGATGCCGTATATTACCGGTCGCGAACCGGGACTGGTTGGCGCAATTCTGGATGAACCAGACGTCTACTGCGGCATTATCGCCGACGGCTTGCATGTCGATTACACCAACATCCGCAACGCCAAGCGCCTTAAAGGCGACAAGCTCTGCCTGGTCACGGATGCTACCGCTCCGGCAGGAGCGAATATTGACCAGTTCATTTTTGCTGGTAAAACAATATACTACCGGAATGGACTGTGTGTGGATGAGAACGGCACGCTGAGCGGTTCTTCTCTGACGATGATCGAAGGGGTACGTAACCTCGTTGAACATTGCGGCATTGCGTTTGAGGAAGTGCTGCGCATGGCCACGCTTTATCCGGCGCGCGCTATTGGCGTCGATAAACAGCTCGGCGGTATTGCGCCAGGTATGGTTGCAAACCTGACGGCGTTCACACACGATTATAAAATTATTAAGACCATCGTTAATGGTAACGAGGTCGTCACTGAGTAAGTAAAAGTATGACACCAGGCGGACAAGCTCAAATCGGTAATGTCGATCTCGTTAAACAACTTAACAGCGCGGCAGTTTATCGCCTGATTGACCAGCACGGGCCAATCTCACGCATTCAGATAGCCGAACAAAGCCAGCTTGCTCCCGCCAGCGTGACAAAAATTACACGTCAGCTTATTGAGCGCGGCCTGATCAAAGAAGTGGATCAGCAGGCCTCCACCGGCGGCCGCCGCGCGATTTCCATCGTCACTGAAACCCGCAATTTTCAGGCCATTGGCGTTCGCTTAGGCCGTCATGACACCACGCTTACGCTCTACGATCTGAGCAGCAAGGCCATTGCCGAAGAGCACTACCCCCTTCCTGAGCGCACACAGGAGACGCTCGAACACGCGTTACTGAATACCATCGCGCAGTTTATCGAAAGCTGTCAGCGCAAGATCCGTGAACTCATCGCCATCTCGGTGATTTTACCCGGTCTGGTTGACCCGGAAAGCGGCGTTATTCGCTACATGCCGCACATTAAGGTAGAGAACTGGGGGCTGGTTGAGGCGCTGGAAAAGCGCTTCAAGCTGACCTGCTTTGTTGGTCACGATATCCGCTCGCTGGCGCTGGCGGAGCACTACTTTGGTGCGAGCCAGGACTGCGAAGACTCTATTCTGGTGCGCGTTCACCGTGGTACAGGTGCGGGTATCATCTCGAAAGGCCGCATTTTTATTGGTCGTAACGGTAACGTAGGCGAGATCGGTCATATCCAGGTGGAACCGCTTGGCGAGCGCTGCCACTGCGGTAACTTTGGCTGTCTTGAAACCGTTGCCGCCAATGCCGCCATTGAACATCGCGTCCGCCACCTGCTGGAGCAGGGTTATCAGAGCCGCGTCACGCTGGGCGACTGTAAGATCGGTGCCATCTGCAAAGCGGCAAACAAAGGCGATGCGCTGGCCTGCGAAGTGATCGAACAGGTAGGACGCCACCTGGGTAAGACCATCGCCATTGCCATCAACCTGTTTAATCCGCAAAAAGTGGTGATCGCCGGCGAGATCGTTGAAGCCGAAAAAGTATTACTGCCTGCCATTGAAGGCTGCATCAATACCCAGGCGCTGAAGGCATTTCGCCAGAATTTGCCGGTGGTGCGATCTACGCTCGATCACCGCTCGGCAATTGGCGCATTCGCCCTGGTAAAACGTGCCATGCTCAACGGGATCCTGCTGCAACATTTGCTGGAATCCTGATCGGACCTTATAGTAACGCCTTCTTTTTTTGATGTCGGATTGTCCATGACCATTAAGAATGTAATTTGTGATATCGATGGCGTGCTGATGCACGACAACGTTGCCGTGCCAGGTGCTGCGGAGTTTCTTCACCGCATCATCGACAAAGGAATGCCACTGGTTCTTCTCACGAACTACCCTTCACAGACTGGTCAGGATCTGGCAAATCGCTTTGCTACCGCGGGCGTCAATGTCCCGGACAGCGTGTTTTATACCTCTGCGATGGCGACCGCGGATTTCCTGAAGCGTCAGGAAGGCAAAAAAGCCTACGTGGTTGGCGAAGGCGCGCTGATCCACGAGCTGTATAAAGCGGGCTTCACCATCACCGATGTGAATCCGGACTTTGTCATCGTGGGCGAAACGCGCTCCTTTAACTGGGAGATGATGCATAAAGCAGCCTACTTTGTCGCCAATGGTGCACGTTTTATCGCCACTAACCCGGATACGCATGGTCGTGGTTTTTATCCCGCCTGCGGTGCGCTGTGCGCCGGTATCGAAAAAATCTCAGGCCGTAAGCCGTTTGTTGTCGGCAAACCGAGCCCGTGGATCATCCGCGCTGCACTGAATACGATGCAAGCACACTCAGAAGAAACCGTCATTGTTGGCGACAACCTGCGCACCGATATTTTGGCCGGCTTCCAGGCCGGGCTTGAAACCATCCTGGTGCTTTCTGGCGTTTCACAGCTTGATGACATTGATACGATGCCGTTCCGGCCAAGCTGGATTTACCCCTCTGTCGACGAAATCGACGTTATTTGATTCAGAACCACGCCCCAGGGCGTGGTTTTTCATTTCCGCTGCCTGAAAATATCACTTCATCTAACGAAATCAGCTCTTCATTGAGAAATCATCAATAGAATGGCTTAATGCATACTCTTTTTTTAAGATTCGGCAATTGCCATTGCACTTTTTACGTTTTCATCGGTAAAACGCTTGCGCCCCCTCCCCCTTTTGCGGCATTTTCATAAGCAAGCAACATCACAACGCAACAGGGTTAACGGAGAAGGTTATGTGTTCTATTTTTGGCGTACTGGATATTAAAACTGACGCGGGCGAACTGCGTAAAAAAGCACTCGAATTGTCCCGCCTGATGCGCCATCGCGGTCCGGACTGGTCAGGCGTATACGCCAGCGATAAAGCGATTCTGGCTCACGAACGTCTCTCCATTGTTGATGTCAACGCTGGCGCACAGCCGCTGTATAACGAGAAAAAAACGCACGCGCTGGCTGTTAACGGTGAAATTTACAACCATCAGGCGCTGCGCGCCGAGTACGGCGATCGCTACGCGTTTCAGACAGGCTCAGACTGCGAAGTGATCCTGGCGCTGTATCAGGAGAAAGGCCCGGAGTTCCTCGACGACCTGCAAGGTATGTTCGCCTTCGCGCTGTACGACAGCGAAAAAGACGCTTACCTGATTGGCCGCGACCATATTGGTATTATCCCGCTGTACATGGGACACGATGAACACGGTAACTTCTACGTTGCCTCAGAGATGAAAGCCCTGGTACCGGTGTGCCGCACCATCAAAGAGTTCCCGGCAGGTAGCTACCTGTGGAGTAAAGACGGCGAGATCCGCCCGTACTATCAGCGCGACTGGTTTGATTATGAAGCGGTGAAAGACAACGTGACGGACAAAGCCGAACTGCGTCAGGCCCTGGAAGAGTCAGTGAAAAGCCACCTGATGTCAGACGTACCCTACGGCGTACTGCTCTCCGGCGGTCTGGACTCCTCCGTGATCTCCGCGATTACCAAGAAATTCGCCGCACGTCGCGTGGAAGATCAGGAGCGCTCTGAAGCCTGGTGGCCGCAGCTGCACTCCTTTGCCGTGGGTCTGGAAGGGGCACCTGACCTGAAAGCCGCCCAGGAAGTGGCGAACCATCTCGGCACGGTGCACCATGAAATTCACTTCACCGTACAGGAAGGTCTGGATGCGATCCGCGATGTGATCTATCACATTGAAACCTATGATGTGACCACCATTCGCGCCTCCACGCCGATGTATTTGATGTCGCGTAAGATCAAAGCGATGGGCATCAAGATGGTGCTCTCCGGCGAAGGTTCTGACGAAGTGTTTGGCGGTTACCTCTATTTCCACAAAGCGCCAAACGCCAAAGAGCTGCATGAAGAAACGGTGCGTAAGCTACAGGCGCTGCACATGTTTGACTGCGCGCGCGCCAACAAAGCGATGTCCGCCTGGGGTGTGGAAGCCCGCGTGCCGTTCCTCGATAAGAAATTCCTCGATGTGGCGATGCGCATCAACCCGCAGGACAAAATGTGCGGCAACGGCAAAATGGAGAAACATATCCTGCGTGAATGTTTTGAATCCTACCTGCCGGCGAGCGTGGCATGGCGTCAGAAAGAGCAGTTCTCCGATGGCGTGGGTTACAGCTGGATCGACACCCTGAAAGAGGTGGCGGCAAAACAGGTTTCTGATCAACAACTGGAAACTGCGAGCTTCCGCTTCCCGTACAACACGCCAGCCTCGAAAGAAGCGTATTTGTACCGTGAAATCTTTGAGGAGCTGTTCCCGGTTCCAAGTGCAGCCGAGTGCGTACCGGGTGGTCCATCGGTCGCCTGCTCTTCTGCTAAAGCCATTGAATGGGATGAATCCTTCAAAGCCATGAACGATCCGTCAGGACGCGCAGTGGGCGTTCACCAGTCTGCCTATAAATAATGTTCAGAGTATCATCAGGCCCTCCGGGGCCTGATTTTTTTTCCTCTCTTTTCCCCGCATAAAATCGATTAATAACCAATAATTGTCGAATATTCGGCCTCGCTGTTCGCAACCTAACCAAACAGTCACATTCCGGCTATTTTCATTGAAAAAGGTGTTGACGCTGCAAGGGTCTATACGCATAATGCGCCCCGCAACGCCGATAAGGTAACGCGAAAAAAAGATGGCTACGTAGCTCAGTTGGTTAGAGCACATCACTCATAATGATGGGGTCACAGGTTCGAATCCCGTCGTAGCCACCATCTTTTTTGCGGGAGTGGCGAAATTGGTAGACGCACCAGATTTAGGTTCTGGCGCCGCAAGGTGTGCGAGTTCAAGTCTCGCCTCCCGCACCATTCCCAGGTAAGCGTTGCACGGATGGGGTATCGCCAAGCGGTAAGGCACCGGTTTTTGATACCGGCATTCCCTGGTTCGAATCCAGGTACCCCAGCCATATTTCTTCGATCATGCGGTTCTCCGCGGTATTGGGGTATCGCCAAGCGGTAAGGCACCGGTTTTTGATACCGGCATTCCCTGGTTCGAATCCAGGTACCCCAGCCATATTTCTTCGATCATGCGGTTCTCCGCGGTATTGGGGTATCGCCAAGCGGTAAGGCACCGGTTTTTGATACCGGCATTCCCTGGTTCGAATCCAGGTACCCCAGCCATCGAAGATTGCAGTACTGGCTACGTAGCTCAGTTGGTTAGAGCACATCACTCATAATGATGGGGTCACAGGTTCGAATCCCGTCGTAGCCACCATATTTATGTTATCGAATACGATTCGGTAAACTGAACATTGTTGGGGTATCGCCAAGCGGTAAGGCACCGGATTCTGATTCCGGCATTCCGAGGTTCGAATCCTCGTACCCCAGCCACTTTAAAGTCGTTAAGCAGTTTGTTTAACGCAATTGGGGTGTCGCCAAGCGGTAAGGCTCTGGTTTCTGATACCAGCATTCCGGGGTTCGAATCCCTGCACCCCAGCCACTTAAAACAAAAAAGCCCGCTCTGCGGGCTTTTTTGTTTTTGTTGCTCAGAATAGTGCGGCCTGATGCCCTCACCCTAACCCTCTCCCACGGGGCTGAGGGATCCCCAGTAATTTTTTTATGCAGAAGCAATAAAGTTGCTTTCTAAATGACTGAGGGCTGTCAGCGATGCCCTGGTCCGGCTGTAAATCGCTGAGGCGTTTGCCTTCCGGCCGGGGCGAGGCGCAGGGATGCGCCGAGAGGGCGGCTTTACAGGGACGTTGCCTCCGCCCGTACCCGATAAGCCGGAAGGAATAAGCCGAGGGCACCGCGAAGCGGCGATTTACCGCCGGGAGCCCGGGTCGCCAGGGTGGTGGCGACTGAGCCACCCTGGCACGTTCACCGCTCATGTCGTTACAGAGTAGCAAGGAACATAAAGTGAACGGAATGACCCCCACCGCCGTATATTCCCCTCACCCTAACCCTCTCCCCGGAGGGGCGAGGGGATTGCTCAGTGCTCGCATTAATTTGTGGGGAACCCTCAGCCCACGGGGAGAGGGAATAAAGATTAGAGTCCGAGGGCGTATTTCAGTGCCTGACGCTTCAGACCACCGGCACGTTCCGCTGCCATCAATCCAATATTGCGCAATATCCGCACCGGGCCAACATCATTGCTGAACCCGGCATAGAACAGATCCATCCCCGACTGCATAATGAAGTTATCCTCCATACGGCGCGTCTGGTAGCGCTTCAGTACCTCATGGCTGGCCCAGGCTTCCGCGTGGGCGCGAGCGTTACCCAGCACATCCAGTAACGCATCGACGTCACGGTATCCCAGGTTAACCCCCTGCCCCGCCAGCGGATGAATGGTGTGCGCCGCGTCTCCCACCAGGGCCAGCCCTTCACGGGCATACTGCAACGCATGGCGTCGCATCAGCGGGAATGCGCCAGCGGCAACCGGGGTCACGTTACCCAGACGGCGCGGGAAGTGCTGGCGGATTTCGCGCTGCAACTGTTCCATGGACAGCCCCTGCAAATGTCGAATACGCGCCGGTTTGTCGTACCACACCAGCGAAGCCCAGTTATCAAACAACGGTAAGAATGCATGCGGGCCGTTCGGCGTAAAATGCTGCCAGGTGCTTTCGCCCGGCGCGTTTTCTGACTGCACGGTGATCAGCATGCAGGATTGCTGATACTGCCAGGCATGGATCCCAATGCCTGCCATCTGCCTGACCTGCGAGTTCGCGCCATCCGCCCCCACCACCAGCTTTACGGCCAGCTCATCGTCGTTATCCAGCGTCAGGAGATATCCACCTTCATGACGATGCAGGGCTTTCAGCGAGTCCGGAACGCGCAGCGTCACCTTCGGGTGCGCCTCCAGCGCCTGCCAGAGTGCCTGCTGGAGCACGTTGTTTTCCACCATATAGCCCAGGCGCGGCAGTTTCAGCTCGGCGGCGTCAAACGAGACGTGAGCATTTTCCCACTCCCAGGTTTCAAGACGGCTGTAAGGGTGCGCGCGCATCGCCAGCACCGCCTCCCAGACGCCCAGCCCGCGAAGCAGATCAACAGAGGACGCGCTGATGGCGGAAATACGCACGTCCGGTTGGCTGGCAGGATCGAATACCGGCGGAGCCGCCTGTTCAATAACGGTTACGTCAAATCCCTGCTGCGCCAGCCCCAGCGCCAGTGCGCCGCCGACCATACCGCCGCCAACAACGGCAACTTCGGTGTTCAGGAGTGTCATGGTCACTATTCCTTATTGGAGAATACCTTAAGTTTACCGGATTTTTGCGGCCCTGAGGTTGACAACCTTCATACTGGTCACAACCGCACCAAAGCATTACAATACGCGGCTTGCAATCCTGAGCTGAGCAAGTCGATGACTAAAAAACTCCATATAAAAACCTGGGGCTGTCAGATGAACGAATACGATTCATCGAAGATGGCCGATCTGCTGGATACCACCCACGGATACCAGCTGACTGAAAATGCGAAAGAAGCCGATGTGCTGCTGCTGAACACCTGTTCAATTCGTGAAAAAGCACAGGAAAAAGTCTTTCATGTGTTAGGCCGCTGGAAGCTTCTCAAACGGAAAAATCCGGACCTGATCATTGGCGTGGGTGGCTGCGTCGCATCGCAGGAAGGTAAGCTGATCCGCCAGAGAGCCCCCTATGTGGATATCGTTTTTGGCCCTCAGACCCTTCACCGCCTGCCAGAGATGATTAATCAGGTTCGCGGCAGCCGTAGCCCAGTGGTTGACGTGAGTTTCCCGGAGATCGAGAAATTTGACCGTCTGCCAGAGCCGCGCGCTGATGGCCCGACCGCCTTCGTCTCCATCATGGAAGGCTGCAACAAATACTGTACTTACTGCGTGGTACCTTACACCCGCGGTGAAGAAGTGAGCCGCCCGGCAGACGATATCCTGTTTGAAATCGCGCAGCTTGCCGCGCAGGGCGTTCGCGAAGTGAACCTGCTGGGCCAGAACGTGAACGCCTGGCGCGGGGAAAACTACGACGGCACCACTGGCAGCTTTGCTGAACTGCTGCGTCTGGTGGCGGCGATTGACGGCATTGACCGCATTCGCTTTACCACCAGCCATCCGATGGAATTTACCGACGACATTATTGACGTCTATCGCGATACGCCAGAGCTGGTGAGCTTCCTGCACCTGCCGATCCAGTGCGGCTCTGACCGCGTGCTGAACCTGATGGGTCGTCCACATACGGTGCTGGAGTATAAGTCCACCATCCGCAAGCTGCGTGAAGCACGCCCGGATATCCAGATTAGCTCCGACTTTATCGTCGGCTTCCCTGGCGAAACCGCTGATGACTTCGAGCGCACCATGAAGCTCATCGGCGAGGTGAATTTCGACGTCAGCTACAGCTTCATCTTCTCAGCACGCCCGGGCACCCCAGCGGCCGATATGGTTGACGATGTGCCGGAAGAAGAGAAAAAGCAGCGTCTGTATATTTTGCAGGAGCGTATCAACCAGCAGGCCAACGCCTGGAGCCGTCGTATGCTCGGCACTGTCCAGCGTATTCTGGTGGAAGGCACTTCCCGTAAGAGCATCATGGAACTGTCTGGTCGAACCGAAAATAACCGCGTGGTGAATTTTGAAGGCACCCCGGACATGATTGGTAAGTTTGTGGACGTCGAGGTTGTCGAAGTGCTCACGAACTCGCTGCGCGGGAAGGTGGTACGCACTGAGGACGAAATGGGTCTGCGTATTGCACAGACTCCGGAATCCGTTATCTCTCGCACCCGTAAAGTCAACGATTCTGGCGTAGGTATTTACCAGCCCTGATCCCTCTGGCCTGCCTGTCCGGCAGGCCTTGTATTTCCTCTCATCACCCCCAATATCTACCGCAACGCTTGCGCCTTTATTCTATGGCGTGAATAATTTCGGTAATGACCGTTTTATTACGCCGTGTGGCCACAGGTCAGTTAACCAAATAAAGAGGAACAGTTTGAACATAGATACGCGTGAAATTAGCCTTGAGCCCGCAGACAACGCTCGCCTGCTGAGCCTGTGC
This sequence comes from Enterobacter cloacae complex sp. XAL002, assembly GCF_049236805.1. Classification (NCBI taxonomy): domain Bacteria; kingdom Pseudomonadati; phylum Pseudomonadota; class Gammaproteobacteria; order Enterobacterales; family Enterobacteriaceae; genus Enterobacter; species Enterobacter cloacae complex sp. XAL002. Next base: position 83,176 of record NZ_JBMKJN010000010.1, on the reverse strand, counting down.
GGGCCGTTTGATGACAACATCAAACAACTGGAGCGACGTCTGGGTATCGAAATCAATCGTCGCGATAACCATTTCAAACTCACCGGACGCCCAATCTGCGTCAACGCCGCGGCAGATATTCTCCGCAGCCTGTATGTTGATACCGCCCCGATGCGCGGTGAGATCCAGGATATTGAACCTGAACAGATCCACCTGGCCATCAAAGAGGCGCGCGTGCTTGAGCAGAGCGCGGAAAGCGTGCCGGACTATGGCAAAGCCATCAACATTAAAACCAAACGCGGCGTGATTAAGCCTCGTACCCCGAACCAGGCACAGTACATCGCCAACATTCTCGACCATGACATCACCTTTGGCGTGGGTCCGGCGGGTACGGGTAAAACCTATCTGGCCGTTGCTGCTGCTGTCGATGCGCTTGAGCGTCAGGAGATCCGCCGTATCCTGCTGACCCGCCCTGCTGTAGAAGCCGGTGAGAAACTCGGCTTCCTGCCGGGCGATTTAAGTCAGAAAGTGGACCCCTACCTGCGCCCGCTGTACGACGCGCTGTTCGAAATGCTCGGCTTCGAGAAAGTTGAAAAGCTCATCGAGCGTAACGTGATTGAAGTGGCCCCGCTGGCCTACATGCGTGGGCGTACACTTAACGACGCGTTCATCATTCTGGATGAGAGCCAGAACACCACCATCGAACAAATGAAGATGTTCCTGACGCGTATTGGCTTTAACTCGAAAGCGGTTATTACCGGTGACGTCACCCAGATTGACCTGCCGCGTAACACCAAATCGGGTCTGCGTCACGCCATCGAAGTCCTGGCCGAGGTAGAGGAAATCAGCTTCAACTTCTTCCACAGTGAAGACGTGGTACGCCATCCGGTGGTCGCGCGTATCGTTAACGCTTATGAGGCCTGGGAAGAGGCAGATCAGAAGCGCAGGGCCGAACAGGCCGCAGAACGTAAGCGCGAAGCGCAGGAGCATGAACAGAAATGAGTCAGGTGATCCTCGATTTACAGCTGGCCTGTGAAGATAATTCCGGCATGCCAGAAGAGGCACAGTTTCAGAAATGGCTGGATGCCGTTATCCCCCAGTTTCAGGAAGAATCAGAGGTCACGATTCGCCTGGTGGATGAAGCAGAAAGCCATGAGCTCAACCTGACCTATCGCGGGAAAGATAAGCCGACCAATGTGCTCTCTTTCCCATTCGAAGCCCCTCCGGGCATTGAGATGCCGCTGCTGGGCGATCTGATCATCTGCCGTCAGGTGGTTGAGCAGGAAGCCAAAGAGCAGCAAAAGCCGCTGGAAGCGCACTGGGCACACATGGTGGTGCACGGTAGCCTGCATCTTCTGGGTTACGACCATATTGAAGATGACGAAGCGGAAGAGATGGAATCCCTCGAGACAGAGATAATGCTTGCTCTGGGCTATGAGGATCCGTACATTGCCGAGAAAGAATAGTCAGTCACTGACTACCATGTCGCCGCGCAGGGACATAGCGCGGCGGTTAACGTTGAACTAACAAGAGAACCCTTAACAAACGCCATGAGCGACGACAATTCACACAGTAGCGACACGACAACCACTAAAAAGGGATTTTTCTCCCTCATCCTGAACCAGCTTTTCCACGGCGAACCGAAAAACCGTGATGAACTGCTGGAGCTGATTCGTGATTCCGGGCAGAACGACCTTATCGACGAAGATACGCGCGAAATGCTCGAAGGGGTGATGGACATCGCCGACCAGCGCGTCCGCGACATCATGATCCCCCGCTCGCAGATGATTACCCTGAAACGCAACCAGACGCTGGACGAGTGCCTCGATGTGATTATCGAATCGGCTCACTCACGTTTCCCGGTCATCAGCGAAGACAAAGATCACATCGAAGGGATTTTGATGGCGAAAGATCTGCTGCCGTTTATGCGCAGCGATGCCGAAGCCTTCAGTATGGAAAAAGTGTTACGCCCGGCCGTGGTTGTGCCGGAAAGTAAGCGTGTGGATCGGATGCTGAAGGAGTTTCGCTCCCAGCGCTATCACATGGCGATTGTTATTGATGAATTTGGTGGCGTTTCCGGTCTGGTCACAATAGAAGACATCCTTGAGCTGATCGTGGGCGAAATCGAAGATGAGTATGACGAAGAAGAGGATATCGACTTCCGTCAGCTGAGCCGCCACACCTGGACCGTGCGCGCGCTGGCCTCCATTGAAGACTTCAATGACACCTTTGGCACCAGCTTCAGCGATGAAGAAGTGGACACCATTGGTGGTCTGGTGATGCAGGCCTTCGGCCATCTTCCGGCCCGCGGTGAAACCGTTGACATCGATGGTTACCAGTTCAAGGTCGCAATGGCTGACAGCCGACGTATTATTCAGGTTCATGTCAGAATGCCGGACGACTCACCGGTGCCAAAACTGGAAGATTAATGTAAATGGCATTTGCCCCACTCTTTGAACGCCAGCGCGTCCGTTTGCTGCTGGCGCTGTTACTCGGAGCCAGCGGTACGCTGGCTTTTTCTCCTTACGATATCTGGCCAGCCGCTATTCTCTCCCTGATGGGGCTACAGGGTCTTACCCTGAATCGTCGTCCGGTACAGGCCGCGGCCATAGGCTACTTCTGGGGGCTGGGGCTGTTTGGCTCTGGTATCAACTGGGTCTACGTCAGTATCGCGCAATTTGGCGGAATGCCGGGGCCGGTTAACGTCTTCCTGGTTGTGCTGCTCGCCGCCTATCTTTCGCTCTACACTGGCCTGTTCGCCGGTATTCTATCTCGTCTGTGGCCTAAAACGACCTGGCTGCGCGTCGCGATAGCGGCTCCCGTTGTCTGGCAAATCACCGAATTTCTGCGCGGCTGGGTACTGACCGGCTTCCCGTGGTTGCAGTTCGGCTATAGCCAGGTGGACGGCCCGCTGAAAGGTCTGGCTCCCGTCATGGGCGTGGAGGCGATTAACTTCCTGCTCATGGCGGTCAGCGGCCTGCTGGTGCTGGCTCTGGTGACACGTAACTGGAAGCCGCTGGTTGCCGCGTTAATCCTGTTTGCCCTGCCTTTCCCACTGCGTTATATCCAGTGGTTCACGCTGGAGCCCGCGCGCGCCACGCAGGTTTCTCTGGTCCAGGGCGATATCCCGCAGTCCCTGAAATGGGATGAGAATCAGCTGCTGAACACGCTGAAAATCTACGCCAACGCCACTGAAAAGGTGATGGGCAAATCGCAGCTCATCATCTGGCCTGAGTCTGCGATCCCGGATCTGGAGATCAATCAGCAGCCCTTCCTGAAGATGATGGACGATCTGCTGCGCGCGCGCGGCAGTACGCTGATTACCGGAATTGTGGATGCGCGTCTCAATCAGCAGAACCGCTATGACACGTACAACACGATCATTACGCTCGGTAAGGACAGCGAATACAGCTATACCTCCACCAATCGTTACAACAAAAATCACCTTGTACCGTTTGGCGAATTTGTTCCGCTGGAGTCTATTCTGCGCCCACTGGCACCGTTCTTTGACCTGCCGATGTCCTCATTCAGCCGGGGCCCTTACGTTCAGCCGCAGCTGCATGCGCACGGTTTTGCCCTGACGGCCGCTATTTGCTACGAGATTATCCTCGGCGAGCAGGTGCGCGATAACTTCCGCCCGGACACCGACTATCTGCTGACCATCTCAAACGATGCGTGGTTCGGTAAATCGATCGGCCCGTGGCAGCACTTCCAGATGGCACGAATGCGTTCTCTGGAGCTGGCACGTCCGCTGTTGCGCAGCACCAATAACGGCATCACCGCCGTGATTGGCCCGCAGGGTGAAATCCAGGCCATGATCCCGCAGTTCACCCGTGAGGTGCTGACCACGAAAGTGACGCCAGCTACGGGCCTGACGCCTTATGCGCGCACCGGGAACTGGCCGCTGTGGATCCTGACCACGCTGTTCGGTTTTGCCGCCGTAGTGATGAGCCTGCGTCAGCGTCGTAGATAACCTGGCCTTCTGTTGCCGGGTGGCGGCTACGCCTTACCCGGCCTACTCTCCGGCGCAGCCGCCACCCGACAATTTCCTCCTAAACTTCAATTCTGGCACGCCTGTTGCTTTGTTTAATTACGCAAACGCTGTCTGGCTTAACGTGCAACCTTGTCGCACCAGCATGGATCTCCGGTAGCACCGAAACGGTGCAACGAGAGATTATTGCCTCTGAATGGTGCGGCGCGCTTCGCAAAAATAAACAATAACGCAGCAAAATCTTTACATTAAGCCAGACTAAATGTTAACAAGCTTGCATAACACTGCACTCGCATTGCGCGAGATATAACAACATCACAATGGGTATCAAAGCGTCACTGGCGCTGATAAGAAAGGAGTTGGGTATGCAATTACGTAAACTGGCCACAGCAATGCTGGTTATGGGAATGTCTGCGGGCATCGTTCACGCTGAAGACGCTCCGGCAGCAGGAAGCACTCTCGACAAGATTGCCAAAAACGGCGTGATCGTGGTCGGCCACCGTGAATCTTCTGTCCCGTTCTCTTACTACGACAACACGCAAAAAGTCGTGGGCTATTCACAGGATTACTCCAACGCCATCGTTGAAGCCGTGAAGAAAAAGCTGAACAAACCTGACCTGCAAGTGAAGCTGATCCCCATCACTTCACAGAACCGTATTCCTCTGCTGCAAAACGGCACATTTGATTTTGAATGTGGCTCAACCACCAACAACCTTGAGCGTCAGAAACAGGCCGCTTTCTCGGACACCATCTTCGTTGTAGGCACCCGCCTGCTGACGAAGAAAGGCGGCGATATCAAAGATTTTGCTGACCTGAAAGGCAAAGCGGTTGTCGTGACCTCCGGTACCACGTCCGAAGTGCTGCTGCACAAGCTGAACGACGAGAAGAAAATGGACATGCGCATCATCAGCGCGAAAGATCACGGCGACTCCTTCCGTACCCTGGAAAGCGGTCGTGCCGTTGCGTTTATGATGGATGACGCTCTGCTGGCAGGCGAGCGCGCCAAGGCGAAGAAACCAGACAACTGGGAAATCGTCGGGACTGCGCAGTCGAAAGAAGCTTACGGCTGTATGCTGCGTAAAGGCGATGAAGGCTTCAAAAAGCTGATCGATGACACCATCGCTCAGGCGCAAACCTCTGGCGAAGCGGCAAAATGGTTCGACAAATGGTTCAAGAACCCAATTCCACCAAAAAACCTGAACATGAACTTTGAACTGTCTGACGACATGAAAGCGCTGTTCAAATCACCAAACGACAAAGCTCTTAACTAACTAGAACGACAGGGGCGGGATCTCCTGCCCTCTCGATTGTCGGGAAGCATGGACAGACTATACGTTGAGTGGTCGTTCCCCACTCAGCGCAAAAATTGAGCTTCTCACCAATCTTCGAGGGTAGCGCTGCTACCCTCTTTTTTCTGGAGTTTACTATGTCAATTGACTGGAACTGGGGCATCTTTCTGCAACAAGCCCCGTTCGGCAACACCACCTATCTCGGCTGGCTGTGGAGCGGCTTTCAGGTTACCGTTGCGTTATCGATAACGGCGTGGATTATCGCGTTTCTTGTCGGTTCGCTGTTCGGTATTCTGCGTACCGTCCCTAATCGTTTTCTCTCTTCGATTGGCACGCTCTATGTGGAACTGTTCCGTAACGTTCCGCTGATCGTGCAGTTCTTTACCTGGTATCTGGTGATCCCGGAACTGCTGCCGGAAGATCTCGGCATGTGGTTCAAGGCCGAGCTGGATCCTAACGTACAATTCTTTGTCTCCTCCATGCTGTGTCTGGGACTGTTCACCGCTGCGCGCGTCTGCGAGCAGGTGCGTGCCGCCATACAGTCACTGCCACGCGGACAAAAGAATGCGGCACTGGCGATGGGCCTGACCCTGCCACAAGCCTACCGTTACGTACTGCTGCCTAACGCTTACCGCGTCATCGTTCCGCCGATGACCTCCGAGATGATGAACCTGGTAAAAAACTCGGCCATCGCCTCAACCATTGGTCTGGTAGATATGGCGGCGCAGGCGGGCAAACTGCTGGATTACTCCGCTCACGCATGGGAATCCTTCACGGCAATCACGCTCGCCTATGTTCTGATTAACGCTTTAATCATGCTGGTGATGAACCTGGTTGAACGCAAAGTACGCCTGCCGGGCAATCTGGGGGGCAAATAATGTACGAATTTGACTGGAGTTCCATTGTTCCCTCCATGCCTTATCTGCTGGATGGACTGGCGATCACCTTAAAGATCACCGTAATCGCCATTATCGTCGGTATTGTCTGGGGCACCCTGCTGGCAGTGATGCGCCTGTCGAGCTTTAAGCCGCTCGCCTGGTTTGCTACGGCTTACGTTAACGTGTTCCGCTCCATTCCACTGGTCATGGTGCTGTTGTGGTTTTACCTGATTGTTCCCGGCTTTTTACAGAACGTGCTGGGACTGTCGCCGAAAACCGATATCCGCCTGATCTCTGCCATGGTGGCATTCTCTATGTTTGAAGCCGCCTACTACTCCGAGATCATCCGCGCAGGTATTCAGAGTATCTCGCGCGGGCAGTCCAGCGCTGCGCTGGCGCTCGGTATGACGCACTGGCAGTCCATGAAGCTCATTATTCTGCCGCAGGCGTTTCGCGCCATGGTTCCGCTGCTGCTGACGCAGGGCATCGTCCTGTTCCAGGATACCTCCCTGGTCTACGTGCTGAGCCTGGCAGACTTCTTCCGTACCGCCTCCACCATTGGCGAACGTGACGGAACGCAGGTTGAGATGATCCTCTTCGCAGGCGGGGTCTATTTTGTGATTAGTTTAAGCGCATCGCTGTTGGTCAGCTGGCTGAAGAAAAGGACCGTATAATGATTTCCCTGAAAAATGTTTCTAAATGGTATGGGCACTTTCAGGTGCTGACCGACTGCTCAACAGAAGTGAAAAAAGGCGATGTGGTGGTGGTATGCGGCCCGTCCGGCTCCGGTAAGTCGACGCTTATCAAAACCGTTAATGGGCTGGAACCTGTCCAGCAGGGCGAGATTGTCGTTAACGGCACCAAAGTGAATGACCGCAAAACCAACCTTGCCCAGCTTCGCTCCCACGTTGGGATGGTGTTCCAGCATTTTGAGCTGTTCCCTCACCTCTCCATCATTGAGAACCTGACGCTGGCGCAGGTGAAAGTGCTGAAGCGTGATAAAAAAGCGGCGCGTGAAAAGGGGCTGAAGTTGCTGGAACGCGTCGGGCTGTCTGCGCATGCGGATAAGTTCCCTGCGCAGCTTTCAGGTGGCCAACAGCAGCGCGTGGCAATCGCGCGTGCGCTGTGCATGGATCCGGTGGCGATGCTGTTTGATGAGCCGACGTCCGCGCTCGATCCTGAGATGATCAACGAAGTGCTGGACGTTATGGTGGAACTGGCGCACGAAGGGATGACCATGATGGTGGTGACGCACGAAATGGGCTTCGCCCGTAAAGTGGCCAACCGTGTGATCTTCATGGATGAAGGGAAAATTGTTGAAGACTCACCGAAAGAAGAGTTCTTCGCAAATCCTAAATCTGAACGTGCAAAAGACTTCCTCGCCAAAATCCTGCATTAATCTTTTCAGTGCGCAATCTGTGGATTGCGCACTGCTTCACGCTTTAGATCTCTTTTTCTATTCGGCGTCACATCGCAGCGTTAACCTTGTCACAAATAATGCTAAGAATGGAGAACGCCATGGCACAGCCTATTATTCTCGACTGCGATCCGGGTCATGATGACGCGATCGCACTCGTCCTTGCTCTTGCCTCCCCTGAACTGGACGTAAAAGCTGTCACCTCCTCTGCAGGGAACCAGACGCCGGATAAAACCCTGCGAAATGTGTTGCGCATGTTAACGCTGCTAAAACGCACCGATATTCCGGTCGCAGGTGGCGCCATTAAGCCGCTAATGCGCGAGCTGATCATTGCGGATAACGTTCACGGTGAAAGTGGGCTGGATGGCCCGGCGCTGCCGGAGCCGGGTTTCGCACCACAAAACTGCACTGCCGTCGAGCTCATGGCGAAAGTTCTGCGTGAAAGCGCAGAGCCCGTGACGCTGGTGGCGACCGGCCCACAGACCAACGTAGCGCTGCTGCTGAACAGCCATCCTGAACTGCACAGCAATATCGCCCGTATCGTCATCATGGGCGGGGCAATGGGGCTGGGGAACTGGACGCCAGCCGCGGAGTTCAACATCTTTGTTGACCCGGAAGCCGCAGAAATCGTCTTCCAGTCGGGCCTGCCGATTGTGATGGCGGGGCTGGACGTTACCCACCGCGCACAAATTATGGCGCAGGACATCGAACGATTTCGTACTGTGGGTAACCCGGTTGCAACAACCGTGGCAGAGCTGCTCGATTTCTTTATGGAGTATCACAAAGCCGAGAAGTGGGGATTCCACGGCGCCCCGTTGCATGACCCATGCACCATCGCCTGGCTACTGAAGCCGGAAATGTTTACCACGGTCGAGCGTTGGGTTGGTGTGGAAACACAGGGGAAATATACCCAGGGAATGACGGTGGTGGACTATTACTCGCTGACGGGAAACAAGCCGAATACCACAGTGATGGTGGATATCGATCGGAAAGCGTTTGTGGATTTGCTGGCGGAGAGGCTGGCTTATTATTCTGCGGCCTGATGCCCTCACCCACAGGGAGAGGGAGCAGACACTAAAAGCGGCAACGACGTTGCCGTTTTGCTTTTACCTACGGCTCAAACGGCCGACGCTGGAACTGGTCGTGCCCGCATTTCGGACACAGCGACAGCACCTCCGGCGTATAAACGGCGATATGGTGGTGGCACTTCTCACACACAAGGTTCCCCAGCCCCACCACTTCGCCGCTGTGATAGACACCGTGGTGGTTTAAATCCTGGAACACCTCGCGCCACTCCAGTTGGGTTTTATCGGTAATATCCGCCAGCTCCTGCCACAGGCTCTCTTTAATTACCCGCATAAAAACACTGTCGGCGATTTCGTCCTGGCTCTCTTCATAGCTTCGCGCAAACTCTTCCAGGTCGCGGCGCACGGCGCGCGTCACCTCTTCCACTTCGGTTCGCGATAACTCACCCGTTTGCGTCACGCGTGCGCGTGCCTGTTCGACCAACGCGTCGATATCACGTTCGCCGTTACGCAGCCTTTCCGTCAGAGTCGCTACCAGTTCACGGTAAAATTGAGCAACCTTGTTCATCATTTTGCCTCCCGGGTAAGTAACTGTCTCTAATAATAGACCTTATTTCGTCGCCGCTTTGTCAGGTGAAGCACAGACCCGGTAAATTCCTGCAAAGTGCATTTGCGTGAAAGGCTGTTTTGACGCGGGCGTTTGGGCTATGCTATGCGGATCTGAATTACCACATCCATTGGCTACATTTGTAGCTGTATTGAACACAGGACCACTGGCTGCCATGCAAGAGCAATACCGCCCGGAAGAGATAGAATCAAAAGTCCAGCAACACTGGGACGAGAAGCGCACCTTTGAAGTAACCGAAGACGAGAGCAAAGAGAAGTATTACTGCCTGTCGATGCTTCCCTATCCTTCTGGTCGACTACACATGGGCCACGTGCGTAACTACACCATCGGTGACGTGATTGCACGCTACCAGCGTATGCTGGGCAAAAACGTACTTCAGCCTATCGGCTGGGATGCGTTCGGCCTGCCTGCTGAAGGCGCGGCGGTGAAAAACAACACGGCACCGGCTCCGTGGACGTACGACAACATCGCGTACATGAAAAACCAGCTGAAAATGCTGGGCTTTGGCTATGACTGGAGCCGCGAGCTGGCAACCTGTACCCCGGAATACTACCGCTGGGAGCAGAAGTTCTTCACCGAGCTGTATAAAAAAGGCCTGGTCTACAAGAAAACGTCCGCCGTTAACTGGTGCCCGAACGACCAGACCGTTCTCGCGAACGAGCAGGTTATCGATGGCTGCTGCTGGCGCTGTGACACCAAAGTAGAGCGTAAAGAGATCCCGCAGTGGTTTATCAAAATCACCGCCTACGCTGACGAACTGCTGAACGATCTGGATAATCTGGATCACTGGCCTGACACCGTTAAGACCATGCAGCGCAACTGGATCGGCCGTTCCGAAGGTGTGGAAATTACCTTTAACGTAGAAAACTACGACCAGACGCTGACCGTCTACACCACCCGTCCGGACACCTTCATGGGCGCGACCTACCTGGCCGTGGCCGCAGGTCATCCGCTGGCGCAAAAAGCGGCGGAAAACAATCCGGAGCTGGCGACCTTTATCGACGAATGCCGCAACACGAAAGTGGCCGAAGCCGACATGGCGACGATGGAGAAAAAAGGCGTTGATACCGGCTTCAAAGCGATCCACCCGCTGACGGGCGAAGCGATACCTGTCTGGGCCGCCAACTTCGTACTGATGGAATACGGCACAGGCGCCGTGATGGCCGTGCCGGGTCACGATCAGCGCGACTACGAATTTGCCACCAAATACGGCCTGACCATCAAGCCTGTTATTCTTGCTGCTGACGGCTCTGAACCCGATCTCTCTGAGCAAGCGCTGACTGAAAAAGGCACCCTGTTTAACTCCGGTGAGTTCAGCGGCCTGAGCTTCGAAGAGGGCTTCAACGCCATCGCCGACAAACTGGCCTCCCTGGGCGTGGGCGAGCGTAAAGTGAACTACCGTCTGCGCGACTGGGGCGTTTCCCGTCAGCGTTACTGGGGTGCGCCAATCCCAATGGTGACCCTGGAAGACGGCACCGTGATGCCAACGCCGGAAGATCAACTGCCGGTGATCCTGCCGGAAGACGTGGTCATGGACGGCATCACCAGCCCGATCAAAGCCGATCCTGAGTGGGCAAAAACCACCGTCAACGGTCAGCCAGCGCTGCGTGAAACCGACACCTTTGACACCTTTATGGAATCCTCCTGGTACTATGCGCGCTACACCTGCCCGCAGTATAAAGAAGGCATGCTGGATTCCGATGCTGCAAACTACTGGCTGCCGGTAGACATCTATATCGGTGGCATTGAACACGCCATCATGCACCTGCTCTACTTCCGCTTCTTCCACAAACTGATGCGTGACGCAGGCCTGGTCAACTCCGACGAGCCGGCAAAACAGCTGCTGTGTCAGGGTATGGTGCTGGCAGATGCGTTCTACTACGTTGGCGCGAACGGTGAACGTAACTGGGTTTCTCCGGTTGATGCGATTGTGGAGCGCGACGAGAAAGGCCGTATCGTGAAGGCGAAAGACGCCGAAGGTCATGAACTGGTTTATACCGGCATGAGCAAGATGTCCAAGTCTAAAAATAACGGTATCGACCCGCAGGTGATGGTTGAGCGTTACGGCGCTGACACCGTGCGTCTGTTCATGATGTTCGCCTCCCCGGCAGATATGACGCTGGAATGGCAAGAATCCGGCGTTGAAGGGGCAAACCGCTTCCTGAAACGCGTCTGGAAACTGGTTTACGAGCACACCTCACAAGGTGATGCGCCAGCGCTGAACGTGGCTGCACTGAGCGAAGATCAGCAGGCGCTGCGTCGTGATGTTCATAAAACCATTGCGAAAGTCACCGATGATATTGGTCGTCGTCAGACCTTCAATACCGCAATTGCGGCTATTATGGAACTGATGAACAAGCTGGCAAAAGCCCCGCAGGACGGCGAGCAGGATCGCGCGTTAATGCGCGAAGCGCTGCTGGCGGTCGTTCGCATGCTGAACCCGTTCACGCCGCACGTTAGCTTCACCCTGTGGCAGGAGCTGAAAGGCGAAGGCGATATCGATAACGCGCCGTGGCCAGTGGCGGATGAATCCGCTATGGTGGAAAACACCACGCTGGTTGTGGTGCAGGTTAACGGTAAAGTGCGCGGTAAAATTACCGTCGCGGTCGACGCAACCGAAGAACAGGTTCGCGAGCGCGCAGGCCAGGAGCATCTGGTCGCGAAATACCTTGAGGGCGTTACCGTACGTAAAGTGATCTACGTACCCGGTAAACTGCTGAATCTGGTCGTTGGCTAAGCGCGGGAGGAAACGTGCGACACCTGGCAACAATACTCTTATCTCTGGCGGTGCTGGTCACCGCTGGCTGCGGCTGGCACCTGCGCAATACCACGGCAGTGCCTGCTCAGATGAAAACAATGATCTTCGACTCATCCGATCCGAATGGACCGCTGAGCCGGGCCATTCGTAACCAGCTGCGTTTGAACGATGTTGAGCTGATCGAGAAGGGAACCCTGCGTCAGGATGTTCCTTCGCTCCGCGTCCTGAAATCAACGCTGTCACAAGACACGGCATCGATCTTCCAGGATGGACGAACCGCGGAATATCAAATGGTGCTTACCGTTGATGCGGCCGTTTTAATGCCAGGTAAAGATATTTACCCTATCAATACCAAAGTCTACCGCTCGTTCTTCGATAACCCGCAGACGGCCCTGGCAAAAGACGCCGAACAGCAGATTATCATCAAGGAAATGTATGATAAGGCCGCGGAGCAACTGATCCGCAGACTGCCTGCCATTGCCGCGTCGACGAAAAAAGGCGCTGACGTTATCGAAACACCGGATGCCAGCACGCCGGATATGCCAACGTCGCTGGGTAACTGATGATCAGGTTGTATCCTGAACAACTCCGCGCGCAGCTCAACGAAGGGCTGCGCGCGGCCTATCTGCTACTCGGCAATGACCCCCTGTTACTTCAGGAAAGCCTTGATGCGGTTCGCCATGCGGCAGCCGCGCAGGGTTTCGATGAGCATCATACGTTCCAGATCGATAACAGTACCGACTGGAACGCTATCTTCTCGCTTTGTCAGGCCATGAGCCTGTTTGCCTCTCGTCAGACAATCCAGATCGTGCTGCCAGAGAATGGTCCTAACGCGGCCATCAATGAACAGCTGACCATGCTGGTGAGTTTATTACACGGCGATCTGCTGCTTATCGTACGCGGTAACAAGTTCACGAAAGCGCAGGAAAACGCGGCCTGGTTTACCCAGCTTGCTACCAATGCGGTACTGGTCACCTGCCAGACGCCAGAACAGGCGCATCTGCCAAAATGGGTTGCCGCGCGCGCAAAGCTGCACAATCTGCAACTGGATGATGCCGCCAGCCAGCTCCTTTGCTATTGTTATGAAGGCAACCTTCTGGCACTGGCGCAGGCGCTGGACAGGCTCGCCCTGCTGTGGCCCGATGGCAAGCTGACGCTACCGCGCGTGGAACAGGCGGTGAATGATGCCGCGCACTTTACTCCCTTCCACTGGGTTGATGCGCTGCTGTCGGCGAAAAGTAAGCGAGCCCTGCACATACTGCAACAGCTGCGCCTGGAAGGGAGTGAGCCGGTCATTCTGCTCCGCACGCTCCAGCGCGAATTACTGCTGCTGAACAACCTTAAACGTCAGTCGGCACATACGCCCCTGCGCGCCTTATTCGATAAACATCGCGTCTGGCAGAACCGTCGGGCGATGACCACGGAGGCGATAAACCGCCTGAGCCAGGAGCAGTTGCGTCAGGCAGTGCAACTTCTGATGCGCGCCGAACTGACGTTAAAACAGGACTACGGCCAGTCTGTCTGGGCGGAGCTGGAGAGCCTCTCTTTGCTGCTCTGCCATAAGGCGCTGGCAGACGTATTTATCGATGGGTGATATGCATTCTTTACAGGCAATGTATGGCGGGACCTTCGACCCGGTACACTATGGGCATCTTAAGCCGGTAGAAATCCTCGCGAATTTGATTGGGTTGCAGCGGGTAATCATCATGCCCAACAATGTTCCTCCGCATCGTCCTCAGCCAGAAGCAACCAGCGAGCAGCGCAAAGCGATGCTCGCGCTGGCTATCGCAGATAAGCCTCTCTTCACGCTGGATGAGCGCGAATTGCGCAGGGATACCCCTTCCTGGACATCGCAAACGCTGCGGGAGTGGCGCGCTGAGCAGGGGCCCATGCAACCGCTGGCGTTTATCATCGGCCAGGATTCCTTGCTCAACTTTCCCAGCTGGTACCAGTACGAAACCATTCTGGAAAACAGTCATCTGCTGGTCTGCCGCCGTCCGGGCTACCCGTTGACCATGCGCGACGCGCAGCATCAGCAGTGGCTTGACGCGCATCTGACGGACAATATAGAAGACCTGCACAGTCTACCCGCCGGGAAAATTTACCTCGCTGAAACGCCGTGGTTTGATATTTCCGCGACCCTCATCCGCGAGCGTCTCCAGCAGGGTTTAGACTGTGACGATCTCCTGCCCTCGCCCGTGCTGGCCTATATCCACGCACACGGTTTGTATCAGAAAAGTACAGATGCCTGATCATCACCGGCGAAATTGTCTGTTAATGTTTATCCTGCCTTGACAGGCTAAGCCATACTGATATCCTCCGCTGCCAGACTTTCCCGCCGATCGCTGCTTTACAGAAATTGTTTTACAAAAATGGCGATGCAATCTCAGGCGGAGGGTGGGATGATACCCGCCTTCAAAAGCCGGGCGGTGACATTTGTCCCGCGACTGGCGTCAGTTCAGGTATACTGACTGGCCACGAATTCATAGTTGTACAATCTCATTCACCCAGGGGGAAAACTTGCAGGGTAAAGCACTCCAGGATTTTGTTATCGACAAAATTGATGACCTGAAAGGTCAGGACATCATCGCTATCGACGTTAAGGGTAAATCCAGCATCACCGACTGCATGATCATCTGCACCGGGACCTCAACTCGTCACGTTGTTTCGATTGCTGACCATGTTGTTCAGGAATCGCGCGCGGCAGGGCTGCTTCCGCTGGGCGTTGAAGGTGAAGCGACCGCTGACTGGGTGGTTGTCGATCTCGGCGATGTGATTGTCCACGTCATGCAGGAAGAGAGCCGTCGCCTGTATGAGCTGGAAAAACTCTGGGGTTAATGCGTGAAGTTGCAACTGGTCGCCGTCGGCACCAAAATGCCGGACTGGGTACAAACCGGTTTTACTGAGTATCTGCGTCGTTTCCCAAAAGATATGCCGTTCGAACTGGTGGAGATCCCAGCAGGAAAGCGCGGCAAGAACGCAGATATCAAACGTATTCTCGATAAAGAGGGAGAGCTGATGCTGGCTGCCGCAGGCAAAAACCGCATCGTGACCCTCGATATCCCGGGAAAACCCTGGGATACGCCGCAGCTGGCGCACGAACTGGAGCGCTGGAAGCAGGATGGTCGTGATGTCAGTCTGTTGATTGGCGGACCAGAGGGGTTATCTCCCGCCTGCAAAGCGGCAGCAGAACAAAGTTGGTCACTCTCGGCGCTGACGTTGCCCCACCCGCTTGTGCGGGTTCTCGTGGCAGAAAGTTTGTATCGCGCATGGAGCATCACTACCAACCACCCTTATCACCGCGAGTAATGACTGACCAGGGTAATTTAAGCAGCGGATGAAACTACAGAATTCTTTTCGCGACTATACGGCTGAGTCCGCGCTGTTTGTGCGCCGGGCGCTGGTCGCCTTTACGGGGATTTTGCTGCTTACCGGCGTGCTGATCGCCAACCTCTATAATCTGCAAATTGTCCGCTATACCGATTACCAGACCCGCTCAAACGAAAACCGTATCAAGCTGGTGCCCATCGCGCCCAGCCGCGGCATTATCTACGATCGTAACGGCACCCCGCTGGCGCTAAACCGCACCATCTACCAGATAGAGATGATGCCGGAGAAAGTGGATAACGTGCAGGATACGCTGAACGCGCTGAGAAGCGTTGTCGACCTGACTGATGACGACATCGCTGCGTTCAAAAAAGAGCGCGCACGTTCTCACCGCTTCACCTCTATTCCGGTAAAAACCAACCTGACGGAAGTGCAGGTCGCCCGTTTTGCCGTTAACCAGTACCGTTTCCCCGGTGTGGAAGTCAAAGGCTATAAACGCCGCTACTATCCTTACGGCTCCGCGCTGACGCACGTCATTGGCTACGTCTCCAAAATTAACGATAAAGACGTCGAACGCCTTGATAAAGACGGCAAGCTGGCTAACTACGCCGCAACCCATGATATTGGCAAGCTTGGGATTGAACGTTATTACGAAGATGTCCTGCACGGTCAGACCGGGTATGAAGAGGTTGAAGTTAACAACCGTGGCCGCGTGATCCGTCAGCTCAAAGAGGTTCCCCCACAGGCGGGACATGACGTTTATCTGACGCTCGACCTGAAGCTACAGCAGTATATCGAAACGCTGCTGGCGGGTAGCCGGGCCGCCGTAATCGTGACCGACCCGCGTACCGGCGGTATTCTGGCGATGGTTTCTATGCCAAGCTACGATCCGAACCTCTTCGTGGATGGCATCTCCAGCAAGGATTACTCCGGCCTGCTCAACGATCCAAACACCCCGCTGGTGAACCGCGCCACGCAGGGGGTTTATCCTCCAGCCTCAACGGTAAAACCGTATGTCGCCGTTTCTGCGCTGAGCGCGGGCGTCATTACCCGTAATACCAGTCTGTTTGACCCTGGCTGGTGGCAGTTACCTGGCTCTGAAAAACGCTACCGTGACTGGAAAAAATGGGGTCACGGCCATCTGAACGTGACCAAATCACTGGAGGAGTCGGCGGATACCTTCTTCTATCAGGTCGCCTACGACATGGGTATTGATCGTCTGTCTGAATGGATGAGCAAATTCGGCTACGGACATTACACCGGTATAGATTTGGCGGAAGAACGTTCCGGCAACATGCCAACCCGCGAATGGAAGCTGAAGCGCTTTAAAAAACCCTGGTATCAGGGTGATACCATTCCGGTGGGCATCGGCCAGGGCTACTGGACGGCAACGCCGCTGCAAATGAACAAGGCGATGATGATCCTCATCAACGATGGCGTTGTGAAAGTACCGCACCTGCTGCAAAGCACCGTAGAAGACGGCAAAAAAGTGCCATGGATACAGCCGCACGAGCCGCCGGTGGGTGACATTCATTCCGGGTACTGGGAAATCGCCAAAGACGGGATGTATGGCGTAGCCAACCGCCCTAACGGGACGGCGCACAAATATTTCGCTGGCGCACCGTATAAGGTTGCCGCGAAATCAGGTACGGCTCAGGTCTTCGGTCTGAAAGCGAATGAAACCTATAACGCACATAAAATTGCCGAACGTCTGCGTGACCACAAGCTCATGACGGCGTTTGCCCCTTATGATAACCCGCAGGTTGCGGTGGCGATGATTCTTGAGAACGGCGGCGCAGGCCCGGCGGTGGGTACCATCATGCGTCAAATCCTCGACCACATCATGCTGGGTGATAACAACACCGAACTGCCAGCTGAAAACCCGGCAGCCGCTGCGGCGGAGGACCAATAATCATGACGGATAATCCGAATAAAAAATCGCTGTGGGACAAGATCCACATCGACCCTGCCATGCTGCTGATCCTGCTGGCTCTGCTGGTGTACAGCGCCCTCGTTATCTGGAGCGCCAGCGGCCAGGATATCGGCATGATGGAGCGTAAAGTTGGCCAGATCGCCATGGGTCTGGTCATTATGGTGGTGATGGCGCAAATACCACCGCGCGTGTATGAGGGCTGGGCGCCCTATCTCTATATTTTCTGTATCATTTTGCTGGTGGCAGTAGATGCGTTCGGTGCTATCTCGAAGGGGGCGCAACGCTGGCTGGATCTGGGGATTGTCCGCTTCCAGCCGTCAGAAATCGCCAAAATCGCCGTTCCGCTGATGGTGGCGCGCTTCATTAACCGCGACGTCTGCCCGCCGTCGTTTAAGAATACCGCCATTGCGCTGGTGCTGATTTTCCTGCCGACGCTGCTCGTGGCCGCACAGCCTGACCTCGGTACCTCGATTCTCATCGCCCTCTCCGGCCTGTTCGTCCTGTTCCTGTCCGGCCTGAGCTGGCGTCTGATCGGCATCGCGGTGGTCCTGCTGGCTGCCTTTATTCCTATTCTCTGGTTCTTCCTGATGCATGATTACCAGCGCCAGCGCGTGATGATGCTGCTCGATCCCGAGACCGATCCGCTGGGCGCAGGCTATCATATTATTCAGTCGAAGATTGCGATTGGCTCCGGCGGCCTGCGCGGAAAAGGCTGGCTGCACGGGACACAGTCGCAGCTCGAATTTTTACCGGAACGCCACACCGACTTTATCTTTGCCGTTCTGGCTGAGGAGTTAGGGCTGGTTGGCATTCTGGTGCTGCTTGCACTCTACGTGCTGTTGATCATGCGTGGGCTCTACATTGCCGCACGCGCACAGACCACCTTTGGCCGAGTTATGGCGGGTGGATTAATGTTGATTTTGTTCGTTTATGTCTTCGTAAATATTGGTATGGTGAGTGGTATTCTGCCGGTTGTTGGCGTACCGCTGCCGCTGGTGAGTTACGGGGGCTCGGCACTGATCGTGTTGATGGCCGGGTTTGGTATCGTCATGTCGATCCATACCCACAGGAAAATGTTGTCCAAAAGCGTATAAAAATAAGGGGATCGCAATGCGTAAGCAGTGGCTGGGGATCTGCATCGCAGCAAGTTTACTTGCCGCCTGTACAAGTGATGATGGTCAGCAACAGGCAACCGTCGCGCCGCCGCAGCCTGCGGTCTGTAATGGCCCGATTGTTGAAATTAGCGGTGCCGATCCCGTTTATGAACCGCTGAACGCCAGCGTGAATCAGGATTATCAGCGCGACGGTAAAAGCTATAAAATCGTTCAGGATCCTTCCCGTTTCAGCCAGGCCGGCTTTGCTGCCATCTATGACGCTGAGCCAGGCAGCAATCTGACCGCGTCAGGTGAAACCTTCGATCCGATGCAGATCACGGCGGCACACCCGACACTGCCTATTCCAAGCTATGCGCGCATCACTAACCTGGCGAATGGCCGGATGATCGTGGTACGTATCAACGATCGTGGCCCTTACGGCAACGATCGCGTGATCTCCCTGTCACGCGCGGCAGCCGACCGTCTGAATACCTCAAATAATACAAAAGTGCGTATCGACCCGATTATCGTGGCGCAGGATGGTTCGCTGTCTGGCCCGGGCACGGCCTGTACCACGGTCGCGAAACAGACCTACGCCCTGCCCGCGCGCCCGGATCTAAGCGGTGGTATGGGGGGCGCTTCAATGCCAGCAGAGCCCGCGCAGCCGCAGGGTGAAGTGCACGCCATCAGCAACGATACGCTACAAAGTGAAGATGCGACAGGCGCCCCGGTGAAAAGCAGTGGTTTCCTTGGTGCACCCACCACGTTAGCGCCGGGCGTGATTGAATCAAATGAACCTGCCCCAGCGCCTGCGCCCGTTGTTGCTGCACCCGCTACACAACCCGCCCCGGTGACCGCACCGGCTGCTACGCAGACTGCGGCGCCTGCGACGGCGAGCGGCAGCTACGTGGTTCAGGTTGGCGCCGTCAGCGATCGGGCCCGTGCAGAGCAGTATCAGCAGCGTTTAAGCCAGCAGTTTGGCGTGCCAGGCCGCGTTGAGCAAAACGGTGCGGTATGGCGTATCCAGATGGGTCCGTTTGCCAGCAAATCGCAGGCAGCGTCCCTGCAACAGCGTTTGCAGAGCGAGGCGCAGCTCCAGTCGTTTATCGCTGTTGCGAAGTAATTAATCGGTGGTATCCGAAATGTCAGTTTGTGTAAACCACGTTAACACTCTCATGATGAAAGTCGGATGCCTGCCCGTATAGCATTTGCTATAGTAAGGCACTTTTTTTAATTCCATCACGGATGTCGTAGTTCTGACCATGAAGACCACTTTTTCTGCTCGTTTTGTGCAGCGCATGGCGCTGACCACGGCCCTTTGCGCTGCTGCGTTCTCCGCAGCTCACGCGGATGACCTGAACATCAAGACCATGATCCCTGGCGTTCCGCAGATCGACGCGGAATCCTACATCCTGATTGATTACAACTCCGGCAAAGTTCTGGCAGAACAGAACGCCGATGCCCGCCGCGACCCAGCCAGCCTGACCAAAATGATGACCAGCTATGTTATCGGCCAGGCCATGAAAGCGGGTAAATTTAAAGAAACCGATCTGGTGACTATCGGTAACGATGCGTGGGCAACCGGCAACCCGGTGTTCAAAGGTTCATCGCTGATGTTCCTGAAGCCAGGCATGCAGGTTCCGGTCTCTCAGCTTATCCGTGGCATCAACTTGCAGTCCGGTAACGACGCCTGCGTGGCAATGGCCGATTTTGCAGCGGGCAGCCAGGACGCGTTTGTGGGCCTGATGAACAGCTACGTCTCTGCGCTGGGCCTGAAAAACAGCCACTTCCAGACCGTTCACGGCCTGGACGCCGAAGGTCAGTACAGCTCCGCGCGTGACATGGCGCTGATCGGTCAGGCGCTGATCCGCGATGTGCCAAACGAGTACTCTATCTACAAAGAGAAAGAGTTCACCTTCAACGGCATTCGTCAGACCAACCGTAACGGCCTGCTGTGGGACAATAGCCTGAACGTCGACGGCATCAAAACTGGTCACACCGACAAAGCCGGCTATAACCTGGTGGCTTCTGCCACTGAAGGCCAGATGCGTCTGATCTCTGCCGTGATGGGAGGCCGCACGTTTAAAGGACGCGAAACGGAAAGTAAAAAACTGCTGACCTGGGGCTTCCGCTTCTTCGAAACCGTGAATCCGCTGAAAGCCGGTAAAGAATTTGCCTCTGAACCTGTCTGGTTTGGCGATAACGACCGTGCTTCCCTGGGTGTGGACAAAGATCTCTATCTGACGATCCCACGCGGTCGTATGAAAGATCTGAAAGCCAGCTACGTGCTGAATACCACCGAGCTGCACGCCCCGCTGCAAAAGAATCAGGTCGTGGGTACCATCAACTTCCAGCTGGATGGCAAAACCATCGATCAGCGCCCGCTGGTGGTGCTGGAGGAAATTCCTGAAGGCAATTTCTTCGGCAAAATCATTGATTACATTAAGCTGATGTTCCATCACTGGTTTGGTTAAAAATTGAACACTTGAAAGTGTGATTTTGATCCCCATATACTACGTATCAGTAAAACTCCCGCCCCGTGGCGGGAGTTATTATTTTTTATACACACGCCGGAGCTGACATGAAAACCAAACTTAACGAACTGCTTGAATTCCCTACCCCTTTTACTTACAAAGTAATGGGTCTGGCGAAACCTGAGCTGGTTGATCAGGTGGTTGAAGTGGTACAGCGCCATGCGCCGGGCGACTACTCTCCATCAGTCAAACCGAGCAGCAAAGGTAACTACCACTCGGTCTCAATCACCATCACTGCGACACACATTGAGCAGGTTGAGACGCTGTACGAAGAGCTCGGCAATATTGAAATTGTTCGTATGGTGCTGTAGTCCTTCTGCGGTTACCCGGTTTGCCGGGTAACCCACTTCCCCGCTGTGATATACTCCCCGTTACCTATTCTCCCTTGTCTTCGGAGACATCCTTTTGTACCAGGATAAAATTCTTGTCCGCCATCTTGGGCTACAGCCTTACGAGCCTGTCTCTCAGGCTATGCATGACTTTACCGACAGGCGCGATGACACCACGCCTGATGAAATCTGGCTGGTTGAACACCTGCCGGTGTTCACTCAAGGCCAGGCAGGAAAAGCCGAACATTTATTGATGACGGGCGATATCCCGGTGATCCAGAGCGATCGCGGTGGACAGGTGACCTACCACGGCCCGGGCCAGCAGGTGATGTATGTTCTGCTTAACCTGAAACGCAGAAAGCTGGGCGTGCGTGAGCTCGTGACCTTACTGGAGCAAACCGTGGTGAATACGCTGGCTGAGTACGATATTGACGCTCACCCTCGCGCCGATGCCCCGGGCGTTTATGTGGGAGAGATGAAGATCTGTTCGCTGGGGCTGCGTATCCGCAAAGGCTGCTCGTTCCACGGGCTGGCGCTGAATATCAATATGGATTTGGCCCCCTTCCAGCGCATCAACCCATGTGGGTATGCCGGTATGGAAATGACGCAAATGCGCCAGTGGGTCGATACCGCCACGCCTGACAATATCCGGCCCGTGCTTCTGAAGAACTTTTTAGCACTGCTTAACAATCCCACCTACGAATATATTGCTGCTTAACTTACCTCGGGCAGTGGCTCAATTATTTGACCAGCCACTGCTTAATTACCGCATTTACGCTTTACAATAAACCGCATATTCTATATTTTCGAGTCGCCCATATATTAGCGTCACATATTAATTAGAACCTTAATAGAACCATCGCCGGGTTTCGTGTAACGTGCGTGACAATCACCCAACTGCTTGTTTTCGATAAATAATGGAAACTTACTAAACACTTTACGAATCTCTGCAAGCATAATAAATAAATTCAACTATCATTCATATTGTGAATGGATACGGAGTAAGAGCGTGGAGCCTACTAATTTACCAGCCAAACGCCTGAATGAAACCAGCGGCGAAGATAAGCCGCAAATTTTTCGGACTTTACGTAATATTGATCTCAATTTATTGACTATTTTTGAGGCGGTATATGTCCATAAAGGTATCGTTAATGCTGCGAAAATTCTTAATCTCACGCCCTCTGCTATTAGCCAGTCAATTCAAAAATTGCGCGCGATATTTCCCGATCCGTTATTTATTCGTAAAGGCCAGGGCGTAACCCCAACCGCGTACGCCACCCATCTGCACGAGTACATCAGCCAGGGTCTGGAATCAATACTGGGCGCGCTGGATCTCACCGGCAGTTACGATAAGCAACGAACTATCACCATAGGCACCTCTCCCTCAGTGGGCGTTCTGGTCATGCCGGCCATCTATCAGGCGGTGAAACAGCATGCGCCACAGTTGCTTATCCGCAACGTGCCCGTCACCGATCCGGAAACACAGCTGGCGCAATTCCAGACGGACCTGATCATCGACGGCAATAGCTTTACGGCCAGAGCGTTAGGGCATAACGTACTTTATACCGACACTCTGGCGCTCGTTTGTCGTCAGGCTCACCCTGCGTTGAGCGCACCTTTGACGCCAGAAAATTTGCGCCATTACGAACATGCGACATTTATGTCCGAAGGACAGGGTCAGGATCCGCTGCGACAACGTATTGACGAACTCTTCCCGGACCGTCCGATCAGCTTTAGCAGTTACAATATGTTTACCCTCGCGGCCCTGATTGGCAGCAGCGACTTGCTCTGTATCATGCCTGTGCGTCTCTTCACTTTGCTTCAAAAGTGCTGGCCACTGGAGAGCATTCCATTAAGTCAACTTACGACGGAATCTATTGAAATCTCACTGCATTACAACAAGCTAAGCCTGCGCGATCCGGTGCTGGAAAACGTCATCAATGTGATCCGCCAGACTTTTTGATCCGCCTTTCAGCGTAAGGCCCTGCCGCATGCGGGGCAAAAGGCACAAAACAACAACTATTTTACAAATTGGCGACCTGGCAGGCTGCTTTACCGCCCCTTTAAATGATATACTGCCTGTCGTTCGTTCAAAAATAGTTGATAATTACAACATTCCCTTGAATTGAAACGCTTTCCTTCGATATTCGCAACTGGAACACGCACGCTATGAGTAAACCCATTGTGATGGAACGCGGTGTTAAATACCGCGATGCCGATAAAATGGCCCTTATCCCGGTTAAAAACGTGGCTACAGAGCGCGAGGCGCTGTTAAGAAAACCGGAATGGATGAAAATTAAACTTCCGGCTGACTCTTCGCGTATTCAGGGGATCAAAGCGGCGATGCGCAAAAATGGCCTCCACTCTGTCTGTGAAGAGGCCTCCTGCCCTAACCTTGCTGAATGTTTCAATCACGGTACCGCGACGTTTATGATTCTGGGTGCCATCTGCACCCGCCGCTGTCCGTTCTGTGACGTTGCCCATGGCCGTCCTGTTGCGCCTGACGCTAACGAACCGCAAAAACTGGCGCAGACCATTGCCGATATGGCGCTGCGTTATGTTGTTATCACCTCCGTTGACCGTGACGATCTGCGCGATGGCGGTGCTCAGCATTTCGCTGACTGCATTACCGCCATCCGCGAAAAAAGCCCGAACATTAAGATTGAGACGCTGGTGCCGGACTTCCGTGGCCGTATGGACCGCGCGCTCGATATCCTGACCGCGACGCCACCAGACGTGTTCAACCACAACCTGGAGAACGTACCGCGTATCTACCGTCAGGTGCGTCCAGGTGCAGATTACAACTGGTCGCTGAAGCTGCTGGAGCGCTTTAAAGAAGCCCATCCGCATATTCCTACCAAGTCTGGCCTGATGGTGGGACTGGGTGAAACCAACGCTGAGATCATTGAAGTGATGCGCGATCTGCGCCGCCACGGCGTCACCATGCTGACGCTGGGGCAGTACCTACAGCCAAGCCGTCACCACCTGCCTGTACAGCGTTACGTGAGTCCGGATGAGTTCGATGAAATGAAAGCCGAAGCGATGGCGATGGGCTTTACCCACGCTGCGTGCGGTCCGTTTGTTCGCTCCTCTTATCACGCCGATATGCAGGCGAAGGGCGAAGAAGTGAAATAAAGCTGTAAAACTTATTTACAGTAAAACAAAAAACCGGCCTCGTGAGCCGGTTTTTTTATGCAAGCCTTGCAGCATTGCCATTACTCTTTGTGTGAAAGCTTCTGTGCTGCGATGTCATCTTCGGCACTTTTCTTCGCTGCCGCGTCGTCATCGTTCATTGCTTTCTTAAAGCCTTTAATGGCAGCACCCAGGTCTCCACCCAGCGTGCGTAACTTCTTGGTACCGAACAGCAGGACGACCAGTGCGGCAACCACCAGCAGTTTGGTAATACTAATCTCACCCATAAATACCTTCTTTACATGAAACAGGCTGCATTAAGCGCCAAAGAAACCTGAACGTATTAACGGTCATCAGGCGCGCGCACACAATAGCAATCTGTAACAAGGTGAATCAAGCATTGTTGAAAAAAACATCATATTAATTGCGGTGGCGCAAACCTGCGGTTGCGTAGAACAGGTAATTGCTGACGCGCAAGCGTTATTCGTGCTGACGTTATCTCCGTCAGCAGTAAAGCAGGCGCTTCCGCCGCCGCGGCTACGGTCACTCCCAGCGGATCGACAACCCTGCTCTGCCCGATATTTTTATTGCCACATTCACCCGCAGCCACTACATAGCAGGTGGTGTCCAGCGCGCGTGCGGCCAGTAGCGTTACCCAGTGATGCTCCTTAAGCGGTCCTCTGACCCACGCGGCGGGCAGAACCAGCACCTCGGCCCCCTGTAGTGCCAGGTTCAGCGCCAGCTCCGGAAAACGGATATCGTAGCAGGTCATTAGGCCAACCTTGAAACCCTCCACCTCAATCAGCGGCGGAATTACACTCCCCGGATCGACCAGTCGCGACTCCTGGACGCTGAACGCATCATACAGATGAAGTTTGGCGTAGCTTGCGACAATTGTGCCTTCACGTATCGCCACCAGCGTGTTCACCGCCCGCCCCGGCGTGGAGGGAACATGGATAGTCAAAATGGTGGTGAGCGCGTTACCGACGCTTTCGGCCAGCAGTCGTTTCAGAAACGCCCCTTCCAGCATTTGCGCAGACTTTACCGACAGGTCCGGATCGCCATCATCGCGCGCCAGTAACGCTTCAGGAAGCACCAGCAGCGCCGCCCCTTTTTGCTTCGCCTGGTTCATCAGGGAGATGCACTTGTCCGCGTTTTCATTCCAGTCCGGCGTCACCGCAAACTGCCCTACTGCAACATACATAATTGTCTCCCGGTTAAAAACAGCGTTACACTCGACGCACTTACACAGCAAATAGCAGGTATTGACAGTGTTACAACTACTTATAGCCGTTTTTATTGGTGGGGGCACGGGTAGCGTTGCGCGCTGGCTCTTAAGCATGCGGTTTAACCCGCTGCATCAGGCCATTCCGATGGGGACACTGGCGGCAAACCTGATCGGGGCATTTATCATCGGGATGGGGCTGGCGTGGTTTAATCGCATGACCAATATCGACCCTATGTGGAAGGTATTGATTACGACCGGTTTCTGCGGCGGTTTAACGACGTTTTCTACCTTCTCTGCGGAGGTGGTGTTTCTGTTTCAGGAAGGCCGGATGGGCTGGGCGCTGACGAACATTGCTGTTAACATGCTTGGCTCGTTTGCGATGACTGCGATCGCATTCTGGTTATTTTCCTCCGCCAGCGGACATTAAGCGCGACAACCTTAATGTTGGCTTAATTTTTGTCTGTCATTCTTGGCTCAATATTGAACGAGGGTGATAGCATGAGAGAGAATCTGTCAGGCGTGGGTATGGTATTGCTAAGCGTCGCGATCGTCGCCAGCTTTCTGAAGATCTATCTTTTTGGTTGATTCATAACGAAAAAAACCCGCTCATTGAGCGGGTTTTGAAATTCTTGCTGACGCGTCTGAATTACAGAGCGATTACGTTAGCAGCAGAAGGGCCTTTGGCACCGTTAGTGATTTCGAACTCTACGCGCTGACCTTCAGCCAGAGTTTTGAAACCATTAGACTGGATTGCAGAGAAGTGTACGAACACGTCTTTGCTGCCATCTTCAGGAGTAATGAAACCGAATCCTTTGGACTCATTAAACCACTTAACGTTACCTTTAATCTTAGACATCAAAATTACCTTTACATTAAAAAACGACACAAATGCTGTGTCGGGTATCAGTACAACAATTGTGAGGCGTTTTGTCCAGCGGATCTTTGATAAAAAGTGACAAAAGTCGCGTTAATTTTCGCTGTCCGATTTTTATCCTTTACATTTCAATGTCTGTGCGTTTTTTGGCCGATTTACCAGGCAAATTCAGTTAAAACTGAAACCGCATCCAGGCAAAGTAAACGTTACCGTTGTTATACGTACCCGGTATGTAGGTCATCTGAAACGTTGCAGGACCATAGCCGATGGAGGCAAGCGGCAACAGTACCGGAACAGGAATGTACTTCCAGTTATCACGCGCCGTAAACCCTGCCGTATAGCCCAGTCCCAGACGGAAGTTGTCGTCTGATAACGGACGCCAGGTTTTTTCCCAGCCGTAGCCACCAATAGGCTCCCATTTATTGTAGGAGTCCTTAAACGCCATCAGGTACAGGCCATGCCAGTTACCTTTTTCATCCCAGCGAGACTGACCGAAACCAACCCCCCACGGACGCTCGTTATAACGGTCTGTTTTTTCTTTATCGTAGGCAAAACGTGCATGCCACGTAATGGCCGGAATATAGAGATCGTAATGTTCAGGTTCGTTCCATGTTTGCGCGACGTTATCCGTGAAGGTGGTGAACCAGCTTTTATCCGCTGTATTGCTCTGTGCATTAACAACAGACGCAAATGATAACTGCGCAATAATAAACAATAAAATCAGGGGGAATTTAATTCGTACAATCACAATGCCATTACCATATTTAGTATTCGGTGCAGACCTTAGCACAGATTACTTGAATGAACGCTTAACAGCATGGGTGTTATTCCTAATTACCATCCCGTTCCTGAGAATAGTCTGACGATACATAAACTGCATGCCTGAATAAGCACATGCAGTTGACATTTTTAACGTTGATGTAACAATTTGTAGAGTGCGGGAATAACTAACATCGACAATAACGGTGCAGTAACCATGCCACCAATCATCGGTGCAGCAATACGTTGCATCACCTCCGAGCCACTCCCATTGCCCCACATGATTGGCAGCAGTCCCGCCATAATCGTGGCGACCGTCATCACCTTCGGACGCACGCGCAGCACGGCACCTTCGTGGATCGCCCGCAATAGCACCGTATTTCCCCCTTCTGGCTCCAGCCTGTGATATTTATCAAGCGCATGATTCAAATATAGAACCATAATTACGCCGAATTCTGCTGCCACCCCGGAAAGGGCGATAAAGCCAACGGCCCCCGCCACAGACAAATTATATTCAAGCAGCCATAATAACCACACCCCACCAATAAGCGCGAAAGGCAATGTCCCCATTATTATCAGGACATTTGATATCCGCCTGAAGGTTAACCATAAAAGGATGAATATAATCATCAGCGTGACAGGTAAGACTATTTTAAGCGTCGCGGTCGCCCGTTCCAGATATTCAAACTGCCCGGACCAGGAGAGAGATACGCCCTGCGGCAATACCACCTTCTCCTCCACCCGTTTTTGCATTTCATCTACGGCGGACTTCAGATCGCGCCCGCGTAAGTCCACGTAGATCCAGCTGGAAAGGCGCGCGTTTTCACTTTTTAGCATCGGTGGGCCTTCCGTCACGACGATATCGGCCAGTTCCCCCAGCGCCACCTGGCTACCGCTGGCGGTTACTACCGGCAACACCCGCAACGTGTCGACGTTATCACGCAAATCGCGGGGATAACGCAGGTTGATGGGGTACCGCTCGCGTCCCTGGATCACCTCACCAATGTTATCGCCCCCGACCAGCGTGGAGACCAGGCTTTGCAGTTCATCGACGGAAACGCCGTAGCGCGCGGCTTTTTGCCGGTCGATACGAATATCCACGTAGCGCCCGCCTTCCAGTCGCTCCGCCAGCGCCGAGGAGACGCCAGGAACGTCCTTCACCACCTGCTCAATCTGCCGGGCCACGCGCTCAATGTCGGCAATATTATTGCCGTTCACCTTAATGCCGACCGGGCTTTTGATCCCGGTTGCCAGCATGTCCAGACGGTTACGGACAGGGGGCACCCACACATTGGCAATGCCCGGCAGCGACACGGTTTTATCGAGCTCCTCCACCAGCTTTTGCGGCGTCATTCCAGGCCGCCACTGCTCGCGGGGCTTAAAGTGGATAGTTGTTTCCAGCATGGTTAATGGCGCGGGATCGGTTGCCGACTCCGCCCGACCAGCTTTGCCAAACACGCTCGCCACCTCCGGTACGCTTTTGATCAAGCGGTCCGTCTGCTGAAGCAGCCGCGATGCCTCGCGAGCAGAGATCCCCGGCAGCGTGGAGGGCATATAGAGTAAATCCCCTTCATCCAGCGGCGGCATAAACTCACTGCCCAGGCGGCTCAGCGGCCAGAGCGTGGCGATCAGCAGCAGACATGCCAGTGCCAGCGTCGTTTTCGGGAAGGTCAGTACCTTATCAAGCAGCGGCTCATACAGGCGGATCAGGAGGCGGTTTATCGGGTTTGCCTTCTCATCCGGGATTTTCCCGCGAATAAAGAAGCCCATTAGCACCGGCACCAGAGTGATCCCAAGCCCGGCGGCCACGGCCATCGACCAGGTTTTGGTGAACGCCAGCGGCGAGAACATTCGCCCCTCCTGCGCTTCCAGCGAAAATACCGGTATAAATGACAGCGTGATGATTAACAGGCTGCAAAACAGCGCCGGTCCCACTTCAACCGCCGCCTTTTCCGCCAGACGCCAGTACTCTCCCGACGCAGGCTCCTTGCCCGGATTATCATGCCGCCACTGCTCCAGCACCTTGTGCATGTTTTCAATCATGACAATTGCCGCATCCACCATCGCTCCGATGGCAATGGCGATCCCGCCGAGCGACATCATATTCGCGTTAATGCCCTGATAGTGCATCACCACAAAAGCCCCGAGGATCCCCAGCGGCAGAGAAACCATCGCCACCAGCGCGGAACGCAGGTGGAACAGGAACAGCGCGCACACCAGTACCACCACGGCAAACTCTTCGAGCAGCTTGTGCGTCAGCGTTTTGACCGACTCCTCAATCAGCGTGGAGCGATCGTAGACCGGAACAATCTCGACGCCCTGCGGCAGCGTTTTTTGCAGCTCGCTCAGTTTCGCTTTTACCGCGCGAAGGGTTTCCAGCGCGTTCTGCCCGTAGCGCATCACGATTACGCCGCCAGCAACCTCCCCTTCACCGTTAAGCTCCGCCACGCCCCGGCGGATCTCCGGGCCAATGCCAATGGTGGCGACATCTTTCAGCAGGACAGGTACGCCATCGCGGGTGGCGATCACCACATTGCGAAAATCCTCCAGCGAGCGCAAATAGCCCGTTGTCCGCACCATATACTCCGCTTCGCCCATCTCCAGCAGGGCGCCGCCGCTCTCTTTATTGGCGGCCTGCACCGCGCCGGATAGCTGGCTGTGGGTAATATTCAGCGCGCGCATTTTCGCCGGGTCCGCCACGATCTGATACTGACGCACCATTCCGCCAATGCTTGCCACTTCAGATACATTCGGTACCGTCTTAAGCTCGAACTTAAGCGTCCAGTCCTGAAGGGCCCGCAGATCTGCCAGGCTGTGTTTTCCACTACGGTCGATCAGCGCATATTCGTAGATCCAGCCCACGCCCGTCGCATCCGGCCCCAGCGACACCTTCACGCCCGGCGGAAACTGCGCCTGTACCTGGCTTAAATATTCCAGCACCCGGGATCGCGCCCAGTAGAGATCGGTGCCATCCTCAAACAGCACATACACATAAGCGTCACCAAACATTGAAAAACCGCGCACGGTTTTGGCACCCGGCACAGACAACATGGAGGTTGTCAGCGGCCAGGTCACCTGATCTTCAATCACCTGCGGCGCTTTCCCGGGGTAACTCGCTTTGATAATGACCTGCACATCAGACAGATCGGGCAACGCGTCCAGCGGCGCGCGCTGCACCGCCCACCAGCCCCAGCCGGCCATCATCAGCGCGGCCAGTATCACCAGCAGGCGGTTACGCAACGAGGCGCGAATCACAGCGGCAATCATGGCGTCACCTCCGGCATCACGCTACGCAGGCTGGCTTCGGAATCAATCAGGAATTGCCCGGACGTCACCACCTTATCGCCCTCTTTGACCCCGGACAGGATCGCCGTCCAGCCCTGCGCCGTCAGGCCGGTTTTCACCGTCACAGGCTGGAAATAACCGTCCCCGGTAGCCAGCAGCAGACGCGCAGACTCTCCGCTGTTAATCACCGCTTCTTCCGGCACCGCCAGCACCGGCGGGCCTTTCAGCTCTTCCGCACGCCTGACGGAGAGGTACATGCCCGGCTTCAGCTTATGTGCGGAATTTTCCAGCACGATACGGGCTTTCAGGGTTCGCGTGGCCGCCTCCATCTGCGGCAGCAATTCGCTGACCGTGCCGTGGAACTGCTCCCCCGGCCAGCTTTCTGAGGTTGCTACCACCTTGCTGCCCACCGCCAGAGACTGCGCCTGCGTTTGCGGGTAGTCGACCACCAGCCAGACCGGATCGAGGCTGGCGATCTCAAACAGCGGCGCCGTTGCGGTGATTTGCGCCCCTTCCCGCACGTCCAGCTTCACCACATAGCCCGCCCGGTCGGTGCGCAGAATGAGCGTGGTCTGCGGCTTACCGCTACGCTCCAGCAAACGAATGACCTCTTCTGGCATAAACTGCAACGCCAGCCGCTCGCGTGCGGCGCGGGTCAATGCGGCATCGCCAAGCTGACGAACCGCGAGATACTCCTGCTGGGCGGCGGTCCACTGCGGGATCCACAGTTGCGCCAGCGCCTCTCCGGCTTTTACCTGCTGCTGCGGCGCATTAACAAACAATTTTGACACCACGCCATTGGCCGGGGCTGACAACACCGAGACGTTACGTTCATCCGTTGCAACCGTGGCAAAGGCCGAGAACGGCGAAACCAGCTGGCGCATCTCAACGTTGGCGGTTTTCATCCCCAGGTTTTGCTGCTGTTGAGTGCTGATGGCCACGCCTGACGCCGCCTGCGCTTCATCGGCGTAGCGTGGGACCAGATCCATATCCATAAAGGGGGATTTACCCGGCTTATCGAAGCGCTGACCGGGCACCATGGGGTCGTACCAGTAAAGCACCTTGCGTTCTGAGGGTTGTGAAGCCGCATCCGGCTGATGCGTCTGCTTCTGTCCGACAAAATAGCCGCCAACGGCAGCTATCGCGATGGCAATCGCCATTAACGTTGTTTTTTTCATTGCGCCAGCTCCTGCGGGATCAGCCAGTTCACGGCAGCCCAGGTTCGCGCCATTTCGCGCTCCGCCTGGTTCACCGCCAGTTCCGTATCCAGTACGCCACGACGCGCCTCCAGCAGGGCCGGAAGCGCCGACTGTCCAGAACGATATTGCGCCGTCAGCACCGCCAGCCGTTGTCGCTGCAACGGTAGTACCTCATCCCGCTGACGCTGCCACACCGTTTGCGCAGCCTGATACTGCGCCACCAGCGTTTGCACCTGGGCAATGTGTTCGCGTTTGAGCAGCGTCAGTTGATCCACCGCCTGCATTGAGCGGGAAACATCGGCGGCGTAATCCTTGTCCTGACGTTTTGACTGGAACAAAGGCAGATCCACGCTGAACATCACGCCAGCCATATCGTCATAGCCTTCGGCGCGGTGGGCGTAATAGACCTCCACATCCACATCGGGTAGCGCTGCCACGGCAGATTGCGCTGAACGCGCTTTCGCGGTCTCTGCTTCACGTCGCGCGGCCTCCACTTCCGGGTGTCTGGCAATCCCCTCCTGCAACGTTTTTTCATCGGCAGGAAGGCGCTGATAGCGCGGCAGCGGACCGCGAACCGCCGTAATAGCGTGCCCTGTTAGCTCCAGCAGACGGCTTTGCGCCAGCTGCACATCCCGCTGCGCCAGCGTCTCTTTGTCGCGCATGGCGCTGAGGATCATTTGCAGGGCCAGTGCGCTGTCCGGCGTTGCGCCTCCCGCCCCGACGCTCGCCTTCTGCACGCCCCGCTGGCGTTCCGTTTCACGGACCAGCGTTCTGGCCGTTTTCAGCGCCTGCTGTGCCAGCGCCAGATCCAGCCAGGCCTGGGCGGTATCACGCTGAAGCGCGGCACGTACGGCCTCGGATTTTGCCAGCACGCTTCGCGCCTGCGCCTGAAAAGTCTGTGCTTTACGTTCCCGCTTCTCTGAGCTGACGTAGCTTTGCATGATGCCAACCTTCTGCATGGTCATCCCTTCGCGCGTAAGCCGCCGATCGTTGCTGCCCTGTACCGGCACGTTTTCAATACCGAATTTCAGTTTTGGATCAGGTAATTGCGTGGCGGAATCCGCCATCGCATCCAGCGCCTGCGCTTCGTTACGGCTGGCGGAGAGTTCTGCCGAGTAGCGCTGGGCTTCGGTCAGGGTGTGTTCGAGCGTCCACGGCTCCGCCTGCGCGGCGGAGGTTAACAGGCCGAACAACACCCCACCGAGCCACAGGCTCAGTGAGTGTTGTTTCATGGTGACCTCGCTTAGCGCGCTGGCGTCAGCGAGATAATCTGGAAACCGTCACCCGCACGCTCAAGCGTGAAGGTCACCTCATCCCCCGGTTTGGCGCCATTCAGCGTGGCGCCGGCAGATAAAGTAAACGGCATGGTCATCGCTGGCCATTTTAGTTCCGGTATGGCCTCGTGACGGAGCATGACGGCATTGTCAGAGATCGACTGAACCACGCCGCGGCCCTGCCAGGTCTGGTTTGCCTGAACGGTATAAGAAGCGAAAGAGATGGACGCGCCAACCAGCGCGGAAAGGAATAGGGTACGCATGATAAAACTCCTGTTAAACGTTAAGTAAATAAAATCAACGAATTAACAGGTTTTTACTCCCGAAACCGGCAATAGCGGATCGTTGCCGGCGGCCCCACAGCAGGAGGGGTAACAGACCACGCAGAATGGCTTGCAGATGAACACTCTGGCGTCGTTAAGGTCAGCGTCATGGCGGCAGGCAGCGCCACCAGATGCGGCTGGGCAGGTTCTTTTTGTACCTGATCCGGCACACAATGTTTTTCACACAGCGGTGAAGCACCGGCAGCATAATGCAGCCCCGGTCCCGCCATCATATCCATATGCTGGATGGTGGCCACCTCACCGCGCAAATCCATTGAACATTGATGGGAGGCGACGGCCACCTGACTCTGGATTAACAGCCAGCCAAACGCCAGCAAAAACATCAGCAGATGTTTTTTGATAAAGCGCAGGCGATACGTCCAGCTGGCGTGCATATTCAGATCGTCGGATAGGGTAAAAGTGAACCGAGTATAAGCAGGCAAAAGAATGAAAGAGAAGTAGTTTTAAAGAGATTTACGTTTTTAAATCGATTGTCGGCAAGTAATACTCAAAACCTTAACACTTCACCATCAATTTAATGACATATAATATCTATTCATCAGGTCAATAACGTCTTAATATAAATGACGCAGGGTTAGCAAAAATATCGTCATCATTGCCTTTAGTAGTCTCTTTCTTGATTTTAATCAGCAAGGACTGGCCATTTATTCGGCACATTTCAGGCTTCTTTTTTATTGATTATTTGTCTCTCGGGCAGCAAGGATACAGGGGAAATCATGCTTACTTTTCTCGAACTCCTCATTGGAGTCGTGGTCATTGTCGGTGTAGCACGCTACATCATTAAAGGTTACTCAGCCACCGGTGTGCTATTTGTCGGCGGCCTGACGCTGCTGATCATTAGCGCGCTAATGGGTCATCAGGTTTTACCCGCCAGCGAAGCCAGCACCGGATATACCGCTACCGATATTGTGGAATATATAAAAATTCTGCTGATGAGCCGCGGCGGCGACCTGGGCATGATGATCATGATGCTCTGCGGATTTGCTGCCTATATGACCCATATCGGTGCGAATGATATGGTGGTGAAGCTGGCTTCTAAGCCGCTGCAATATATTAACTCCCCCTATCTGCTGATGGTCGCGGCTTATTTCCTGGCCTGTCTGATGTCATTAGCCGTTTCCTCAGCAACAGGCCTTGGCGTGCTGTTAATGGCGACGTTATTCCCGGTAATGGTTAACGTCGGGATCAGCCGTGGCGCAGCGGCGGCTATTTGCGCCTCTCCGGCGGCGATTATTCTCTCCCCTACTTCCGGTGACGTGGTGCTGGCCGCGAAAGCCGCGGAAATGTCGCTGATTGACTTCGCCTTCAAAACCACACTGCCAATCTCCATCACCGCTATTCTCGGCATGGGCGTGGCGCATTTCTTCTGGCAACGCTACCTCGATAAGAAAGAGAACGTCAGCCATGAGATGATGGACGTCAGTGAAATCACCACTACCGCCCCGGCGTTTTATTCCATCCTGCCCTTCACGCCGATTATTGGCGTGCTTATTTTTGACGGCAAATGGGGCCCTCAGCTGCACATCATCACTATCCTGGTGATCTGTATGCTGCTGGCGGCCATCCTGGAATTTGTTCGTGGCTTTAATACCCAGAAGGTGTTCACAGGTCTTGAAGTCGCCTTCCGCGGCATGGCGGATGCCTTCGCGGGCGTGGTGATGCTGCTGGTTGCCGCGGGGGTGTTTGCTCAGGGGCTGAGCACCATCGGCTTTATCCAGAGCCTGATCTCTATCGCCACCTCTTTCGGCTCGGCCAGCATTATCCTGATGCTGGTGCTGGTGGTACTGACCATGCTGGCGGCGATGACTACCGGCTCCGGTAACGCGCCGTTCTATGCGTTTGTTGAGATGATCCCTAAGCTGGCACACTCCTCCGGCATCAACCCGGCTTACCTGTCCATTCCGATGCTCCAGGCCTCCAACCTGGGTCGTACCATTTCTCCGGTATCGGGCGTGGTGGTTGCGGTTGCAGGGATGGCAAAAATCTCTCCGTTTGAAGTGGTAAAACGCACGTCAGTGCCGGTGCTGGTTGGCCTGATTATCGTTATTATCGCCACCGAAGTGCTGGTTCCCGGCGCTGCCTAAGCGAAATTCCTGCTTTCCAAAAAGCGCCTGCGGGCGCTTTTTGTGCTTTAATAACCCTCAGAAATTAATCGCGCCCAACCAATCAGGAAAGCAAATGTTCAGGAAGGATATCGTTATCCCGTCTGGCGCAGTAGCGCTTGCACTCTGTGTCTTCTCAATTCAGGCAGATCCGCTTAAGCCAACCCAGTACGGCGATTTCGATCGCTACGTCCTGGCTCTTTCCTGGCAAACGGGATTTTGCCAGAGTATGGTCGAACGCAACCGTGACGAACCGGAAGAGTGTCGCCTGCAAAAAGAGAGCAGCAACAAAACCGATTTTCTGACCGTCCACGGCTTATGGCCAGCGCTGCCGAAATCTATTGCCGCTCGCGGAGTGGATGAACGCCGCTGGATGCGCTTCGGCTGTGCCACTCGTCCGGTTCCGAATATGCCGGAAGCAAAAGCCAGCCGCAAATGTGACGCCGCAGAGACCGGGCTATCGCTAACGGGCGCGGCGAAGCTGAACAGCGTGATGCCCGGCGCGGGCGGCAACTCCTGCCTTGAACGTTATGAATACGCGAAACACGGCGTCTGCTTTGGTTTTGATCCCGACGCTTACTTCGGCACCATGGTGCGCATGAACCAGGAAGTGAAAAATAGTGCGGTTGGGAAATTTCTGGCGGAAAACTATGGCAAAACCGTCCGCCGTAGCGATTTTGATGCAGCCGTGGCCAAAAGCTGGGGGAAACAGAACGTAAAAGCGTTCAAGCTTACCTGCCATGGCAATCCGGCTTATCTGACCGAAATGCAGATCTCGCTAAAATCCAGCACCATTAACAACTCGCTCTCAGCCAGCACCTTTGCGCCACAGCCGCATCCCGGTAACTGCGGCAAACAGTTCGTTATCGATAAAGCCGGTTACTGATTGTTCCTGCGCGCATCCGGGCGTACCAGATCGAAGCGATGGCTGTCGCTGATGCCGTAGTAGGCGGACGGTCCACCCGCACGCAGAATGGGCTGCGCTTTCGCGGTCTGGTAAATCCCCTCTTCCAGCAAACTCTCGGCGATATGGACGCCCACCACTTCGCCGAGCACCAGCCAGGTATCAATCGGGGTCCCATCCGCGCCGGTCAACTGAATGCACTGTGACAATCGACACTCGAAATTCACCGGGCTTTCCGCCACGCGCGGCGAGCTCACAAGCTGGCTGGCTACGGGCGTCAGGCCGGCAAAGGTAAATTCATCCTCGCCATGAGGGAGTGTGGCGGAGGTTTCATTCATCGCCTCAGCCAGATCGCGCGTTGCGAGGTTCCAGACAAACTCTTCCGTTTCGGTAATATTCCGCACGCTATCCTTCCAGCCGTTGCTGGAAAAACCAATGATCGGTGGGCGATAGTTAAAGCAGTTAAAGAAGCTGTACGGGGCAAGGTTCAGTTGACCGGCCTTATCACAGGATGAAATCCAGCCAATCGGACGTGGACCGATAATGGCGTTCAGCGGGTCGTGCGGCAGGCCGTGCCCCTGAGACGGTTGGTAAAAGTACATATCGCTCTCTCTACGCTGGGGCTGCAACGCGCATTGCCCGGTTTAAGTTTTACCAGCGTAACGAAATTTCCGTTCAGCGTGAATCGGGATGCCGGGTTTATTGCCAAAAATTCATATGGCGCACGAATGTGACCTTCATCACTTCAAACTTAGGGTTTCAGACAGTATCATCAGATAAGTTAAACCCTCGCTGCCAGACGGCGAGGGTTTTCTTTTGGATTGGTTTCTGCGTTACACGCAGCATTAACGACATGGAGTAAAAATGTCCAGACCTACGATTATCATCAATGAACTCGACGCAGAACGTATTGACCGACTGTTGGAGAAACCAGAATTCGCCTCGCTGCCGGTTGCCGATGCGCTGAACGAAGAGCTAGACCGGGCGCAAATGTGTACGCCTGAGACCATGCCGCATGATGTGGTCACCATGAACAGCCAGGTGAAGTTCCGCAACCTGACCACCGGGGAGGAACTCACCCGTACGCTGGTCTATCCGGCGCAGATGACCGACAGCAGCATGCAGCTTTCGGTGCTGGCACCCGTGGGCGCGGCGCTGCTTGGACTGCGCACGGGCGATACTATCCACTGGGAACTCCCGGGCGGCGCCTCAGCCCATCTGGAAGTACTTGAGCTGCTCTACCAGCCCGAAGCCGCTGGCGATTACCTGCGTTAATCCCTTCTGAACAAGCGACCCCGCTTTGCACAGAGGATGCACCTGCATCCTCTTTCCGCAAATTCACCCGATTGTGTTATATCGGACAAAAACCGCTTAATCCATGTTTACTCTGTCGTAGTGCCGTGGGGACGAAACCTCACACAACGCCGCCGGGGAAGGCATTCACCAGTCCCTTCACTTTCTGCTGCGCTGCCTCCGGGGTGTCTGCGCCAGGCACCAGGATCACCTTGCGGCACTCCTCCTCCCGTTTTTCGAAGATCTTATAGGCGCGCTCCGCATCAGCCAGCGGAAGATAGTGGGTCACAATATCTTCCGGTGTAAGCAACCCTTTTTCGATAAGCGGCAGCAGCTCTCCCAGCCAGGCGTGGACGTGCGTCTGCCCCATCTTAAAGCTCAGCCCTTTATCGAAGGCATCGCCAAACAGGAAGCCATGGATGAAACCGGCGTACACGCCCGGCACGCTGACCACGCCGCCGCGTCGCACCGCAGCAATGCACTGGCGCAGGGCTTTGCCGCTGCTGCCTTCAATTTTCAGGTTACTGAGGATCGTTTCCGTCGTGCTGCCTTTGGCCTCAAACCCGACGGCATCAATCACCGCATCCACCCCGCGCTGCCCGGCCGTTTGCTCAATGATTTTTTCCGCCGCGTCGTTATCGTCATCAAAGTTAATCGGGATCGCGCCGTAGCGCTCCTGGGCAAACCGCAGTCGATAGGGATGATGGTCAACCACAAAAATCTGCTCTGCGCCGAGAAGCCGCGCGCAGGCAATGGTCAGTAACCCCACCGGCCCGGCCCCGAATACGGCGACGCTGGAGCCTTTCTGGATCTGCGCATTTTTCGCCGCCTGCCAGGCGGTAGGCAGAATATCTGACAGGAAAAGCGCTTTGTCGTCTGACAGCAGCTGAGGCACTTTAAACGGCCCTACGTTGCCTTTCGGCACGCGCACATACTCCGCCTGTCCGCCCGGCACACCGCCGTAAAGATGGCTGTAGCCAAACAGCGCGGCAGGGGCGGGAATTTGCTTTTTGTTCAGCGCCGCGCCCTGCCCGCGGTTCGTGTTTTCGCAGGCCGCGTACTGTTGCATCTGGCAAAAGAAACAGTCACCGCAGGCAATCACAAACGGGATCACCACCCGGTCACCTTTCTGCACGTTCTTCACTTCGCTCCCGCACTCCACCACCTCGCCCATAAATTCATGACCAAAGATATCGCCGTGCTGGACCTTGGGAATTTTTCCGCGATAAAGATGCAAATCAGAACCACAGATCGCCGTGGCCGTTACGCGCAGGATGATATCGTCAGGCTGTTCGATGCCCGGATCGGGGACATTATCGACCCGAACATGATGTGGACCGTGATAGGTGAGAGCTTTCATGCAACCTCCGAAAGGGTGTGGGTAAGCTTATAAAAGGGTAGCTACCTCTCGGGATCTGCCCCGGAATCCGGCTGTTTTGAGATTTATCCTGGCGAGATAAAAAAGTGCTGTCGGGATTACAGAAACCTTTTATATTTTGTGGTTGAATGATTTCAGCGTTTATAAACAAGGAGAAACGGTTATGTATCAAACAATCATTATGCCGGTTGATGTTTTCGAAATGGAACTGAGTGATAAGGCTGTACGTCACGCGGAATTTCTCGCGCAGCAGGACGGAGTTATTCATCTTCTGCATGTTTTACCGGGCTCTGCCAGCCTGAGCCTGCATCGTTTCGCTGCTGATGTGCGTCGTTTTGAAGAGCATTTACAGCATGAAGCCGAGACGCGCCTGCAAACCATGGTCGGGCACTTCAGCATCGATCCTTCCCGCATAAAAACCCACGTCCGGTTCGGTAGCGTGCGTGACGCCGTTAATGAACTGGCCGCGGAGCTGAACGCAGACGTGGTGGTGATTGGTTCGCGCAACCCGTCTATTACCACGCACCTGCTGGGGTCGAACGCCTCCAGCGTGATCCGCCACACCCACATTCCGGTGATGGTCGTCAGATAAAAAAAGAGGCCACCTTTTGGTGGCCTCTTGTATTGCAGGTGTCGTCTTGCTTTCTTTTATTATGCAGTTTTGGTGCGGATCAGGTAATCAAACGAGCTCAGCGACGCTTTCGCACCTTCACCGGTAGCGATGATGATCTGCTTGTACGGCACGGTGGTGCAGTCGCCCGCCGCAAATACGCCCTTCACGCTGGTTTCGCATTTCGCATCGATGATGATCTCGCCCATGCGGTTGCGCTCAATTGCGCCTTCCAGCCAGGTGGTGTTTGGCAGCAGGCCAATCTGAACGAAGATCCCCGCCAGCGGTACGCTGTGAATATCGCCACTCACGCGGTCACGGTATTCCAGACCGGTCACTTTGCTGCCGTCGCCTTTCACTTCTGTCGTCTCGGCATTGAGCACAATGTCGACGTTATTCAGGCTACGCACTTTATCCTGCAACACCTGGTCCGCTTTCATCTCAGGGGCGAACTCCAGCAGGGTAACGTGTTCAACAATTCCCGCCAGATCGATAGCCGCTTCCACACCGGAGTTACCGCCGCCGATCACCGCTACGCGTTTACCTTTGAACAGCGGGCCGTCACAGTGCGGGCAATAGGTCACGCCTTTGGTGCGATACTGATCTTCGCCCGGCACGTTCATGTTGCGCCATTTCGCGCCAGTGGCAATGATCACGCTGCGCGCCTTCAGCACCGCACCGGACGCCGTTTCAATCTGGTGCAAACCACCCTCGACCGCGGCCGGAACCAGTTTGCTGGCGCTCTGGCTGTCAATGACATCCACGTCGTAGTCGCTGACGTGCGCTTTCAACGCCCCGGCCAGCTTCTGGCCTTCGGTTTTCGGCACGGAAATGTAGTTTTCAATGTCTACGGTATCCAGAACCTGACCACCGAAACGCTCGCCCATCAGACCGGTACGGATCCCTTTACGTGCGGAGTAAACCGCTGCCGCCGCGCCCGCCGGGCCGGAGCCAACAATCAGCACGTCATAAGCATCGCGTTGGTTCAACTCTTCCGCCGCACGTTTTTCTGCGCCGGTATCCACTTTGGCGACGATTTCGGTCAGCGTCATACGCCCCTGGCCGAACTCCTGACCATTCAGGTAAACCGCCGGAACGCCCATCACGTTGCGCTCGGTGATTTCGTTCTGGAACGTACCGCCGTCAATCGCCGTGTGCTTAATGCGTGGGTTGAGCACTGACATCAGGTTCAGCGCCTGCACCACGTCCGGGCAGTTGTGGCAGGAGAGCGAGTAATAGGTTTCAAACTCAAAATCACCGTCGATATCGCGGATCTGCTCCAGCAGCGCCTGCGCTTCTTTTGACGGATGACCACCGGTCCACAGCAGCGCCAGCACCAGGGACGTAAATTCGTGCCCCAGCGGAGAACCCGCGAAACGCGGCCCCTGGTCAGACCCTGGGTTGGCGATCAGGAAAGAAGGCTTACGGACTGCCAGCGTGTTGTCTTCTTTGAAGGTCACTTTCGGCGACAGCTCAGCAATCTCTGTCAGCAGCGCTTTGATTTCTGCCGATTTCGCGCTGTCGTCCAGCGTGGCAATCAGCTCAACAGGTTTGGTCAGTTTCTCAAGGTAGGCCTTGAGCTGGGTTTTCATGTTAGTGTCGAGCATTATTCTTCCCTCTCTTAAAACGTCATCATGCAAGCCGCCTTATACGGGCTGCCTGAATGCAACTTGCATCATGGTGCTGGAATGAAATGGGCGCGGGTGCGCCCATGACTGAAACAATTTCCAGAGTATTTCGCGTCAGAGCAAGGCGGCTAGCCTGAGAATCCCCGGGAGCTTACTGAAGTAAGTGACCGGGGTGAGCAGGCGACGCCAACGCAGCTATGGCGTGAAAGACGACGGAAATTTAGATCTTGCCGACCAGGTCCAGAGATGGCGCCAGCGTTGCTTCGCCTTCTTTCCATTTCGCCGGGCACACTTCGCCTGGGTGAGAAGCAACGTACTGAGCCGCCTTCACTTTGCGCAGCAGGTCAGATGCATCACGGCCGATACCTTCAGCGGTAACTTCGATAGCCTGGATAATGCCCTGCGGGTCAACAACGAAGGTCGCACGGTCAGCCAGGCCTTCATCTTCACGCATGTTGTCGAAGTTACGGGTCAGGGCGCCAGTCGGGTCGCCGATCATCGCGTATTTGATTTTCGCGATAGTTTCAGAGCTGCTGTGCCACGCTTTGTGGGTGAAGTGGGTATCGGTAGAAACAGAGTAAACGTCTACGCCCAGCTTTTGCAGTTCTTCGTAGTGGTCTGCAACGTCGCCCAGTTCGGTCGGGCAAACGAAGGTGAAGTCAGCCGGATAGAAGAAGAACACGCTCCAGCGGCCTTCGGTATCTTTCTCAGTAACTTCGATGAACTCACCGTTTTTGAACGCCTGGTTTTTGAAAGGTTTAATTTTGGTGTTAATCAAGGACATCTGTACTTCCTCCGTGTTTTCGTTGAGGTGTAAGGTAACCAACTTTGTTCATCGGGGCTAATGCGTATGCTTTATCAAATCAATCAGCCAAACCTTACAACAGCAACAAGACAGCAAGGTGAACCTTTTACAGGAAAGCCTGAAAGTAAAAAGGCCGCCTCAACGGGCGGCCCTGATACCTGAATTCCCCGCAGGTACATTCAGTGCCAGCCGAAGCTGGCGTTGCGTTGCGCTCTACATACCTTGTATCAAGGCCGTAACAGCGGTTTGATTACAGCACCCCTGCGCGCAATGAGCAATGCATAAGAGGGATAGTCCTGCCTATGGCTGTGATAGGCAGATTCGAACAGGTCATTGAAACATTATAAATTTAATTTCATTATGGGTTTCACGCTATATATAAACGCCATTTGTCATTCAAATAATTCAATCACACTTTAAAGATAAAATTATCTTAATAACTCTTGAAGATATGTTTCAATAATCCAAAGCCGTGATATATTAAGATCACTTAAATTTTAAATTAAGCGAGTTATTCACACGGATTGTAAAGGGTAACTACACTCTGTCGTACTCCATGGTGTGATAACGACAGCAAACTCAACTCACTCAGGACGAAACATGGCAAACCTCTACGACCTAAAAAAATTCGATCTCAATCTGTTA
Source organism: Enterobacter cloacae complex sp. XAL002 (assembly GCF_049236805.1). Taxonomy (NCBI): domain Bacteria; kingdom Pseudomonadati; phylum Pseudomonadota; class Gammaproteobacteria; order Enterobacterales; family Enterobacteriaceae; genus Enterobacter; species Enterobacter cloacae complex sp. XAL002. The sequence continues at coordinate 40,534 of NZ_JBMKJN010000010.1, read as the reverse complement.
GTTATCTTCGAATGCATTTACCAACATCTCAGTATCAGTAGGGCTGCCGAGACGCTTTATATCACACCATCCGCCGTCAGCCAGTCGCTGCAACGCCTGCGCGGTCAGCTTGATGACCCCCTGTTTATCCGTTCAGGGAAGGGAATTACGCCCACCACGGTAGGTACCAACTTGCATCATCATCTGGAAAAAAATCTCAATCAGCTTGAGCAGACGATCAACATGATGCATCACTCGGACATCAAGAAAAAGTTCGTTATCTATTGCACTCAAATGGTGTCTCCTGGTTCGATGCTGGAACCGTTGAAGCTTTTAATATCTGAGGAGAATTATGAGATAGAACAAAGAGATATGCTTATTTCCTCCGAATCAGCGGAAGATTTGTTGGCCTATCGTATAGCCGATCTCATCTTCTCTATCGCACCTATCCACAATCGCTCTGTGGTCTGCACCCACTTCACTACGGTGCCGATAGCCTTAATCTGTAGAGCAGACCACCCAAGGCTCGCTGACACAGCCACGGTGGACGCGCTATACCAGGAGAAATTCACTTTTTACCAGAGTGCTCATCCGGGTGTAAAAGAGTTCCAGAGTCGGGCCAATGACGCTTTTCCGGAAAGAAATATTGCTTTTCGCACCGACTCCCTTAGCTCTCTCATCTCTATGGTCAGTTCATCTGATTTGTTAGGCTATATCCCCGTGTCGATCTATGAAACATTTAAAGAATCTTTGAAATTAAAAAGGCTTGAGCCACCGTTTGCGCTGCCTGAATTAAAGATCTATATGCTCTACGGCCGTTCATCACTGAATAGCTCTGTTTTTTCAACATTCATTGAAAAAATGCATAAGCTCTGCGTTTCTCCGCCGTCTGCGTAAAATACATTTGCATGGTGAATATAATTAAAGCGAACCGAAAAAAATGACTCCGTGAAATTAAGGATAAATAATTCCATAATATCGTTTTGATTTTCCCAAGACATTTAACACGCAGGACGCGATTAATCATGTCGAACTATAAAATCCCTTTACAGGAAAATGTTTTAGACGCTTCTGCGGAACGCATACACTGGACGCTTAACAATTTCCCCAAGGTATGCGTTTCCTTTTCCGGTGGAAAAGATTCTACCGTGATGCTGCATCTTGTTGCCCAGAAAGCACGGCAATTAAAGCGAAAAATAGACGTCATCTTTCTGGACTGGGAAGCGCAATTCTCGTCGACCATTCAGCATGTTGACGCTATGAAAACGCTCTATCGGGATGTTATCCACCAGTTCTGGTGGGTAGCGCTTCCGCTCACGACCCAGAACGCCCTGTCACAGTTTCAACCTGAATGGCAGTGCTGGGAACCCGGAACAAACTGGGTTCGCCAGCCACCAGAAGATGCCATTACCGATTATCACTATTTCGATTTTTATCAGCAGGGAATGACGTTTGAAGCCTTCGTGCGCGAGTTTGCCGAATGGTATGCGCAAAGACGTCCTGCCGCAGTCATGGTAGGGATCCGCGCCGATGAATCTTACAACCGCTTTCTGGCTATCGCGTCGGCGCGTAAGCAGCGCTTTTCTGACGATAAACCCTGGACGACCGTCGCCCCGGGTGGGCACGCCTGGTATATCTACCCACTGTACGACTGGAAAACCGCCGACATCTGGACGTGGTTCGCGAAATCAAAATGTTGCTATAACCCGTTATACGACCTGATGTACAAGGCTGGGGTGCCGCCGCGTTATATGCGCATCTGCGAACCGTTTGGTCCGGAACAGCGTCAGGGCTTATGGCTCTATCATGTCATTGAACCCGAACGCTGGGCGGCTATGTGTGAACGCGCCTGCGGCGTGCGAAGTGGAGGTATTTATGCCGGGCACGATAACCATTTTTATGGCCACCGGAAGATCCTGAAACCTGACCATCTCGGCTGGCGCGAATACGCCATGCTGCTACTCGACAGCATGCCGCAAAATACGGCGGAACATTACCGAAATAAAATCGCAATTTATCTCCACTGGTATCAAAAGCGAGGCCTGGACGATATTCCCGATACGCAGGAGGGTGACATTGGCGCAAAAGATATCCCTTCCTGGCGACGCATTTGCAAGGTTTTACTCAACAATGACTACTGGTGCCGGGCTCTCTCATTTAGTCCAAACAAACCTAAACACTATCAACGCTACAGCGAAAGAGTGAAAGCCAAACGCAAGGAATGGGGGATTTTATGCAGCAGCAAATAATCAGAGAAATGCAGACGTACCTGCAGGCCCTTTCTGAAGAAGAGAAAATCGGCGCTATTAATGCCTTTCGCCAGGCATTACACGAAATCAGCCCTTTTAATAATCAACCCGTCGACTGCGTATTGTGGATAAAACAGACTGACATCACCGCCAATGACTACAACCCAAATAATGTCGCTCCGGCGGAGAAGCGGTTGCTCAGCAAATCACTGGAGCTGGATGGATTCACACAACCTATCGTTGTGACGGAAAATGCGCCTGAGAGCTATGAAATTGTCGATGGATTCCATCGCCATGAGCTTGGCAGTCATCGGGCTATTCTGAAGCGTCAACTTAAAGGTTACCTCCCTGTTACCTGCCTGCGTAAAGCACGCCAGGAAAAGTTCGATCGCATGGCTGCAACCATTCGTCACAACCGCGCGCGTGGACGCCACCAGATCAATGCCATGTCAGAAATCGTGCGAGAACTGGTGCTTATGGGCTGGAGTGAGCAGAAAATTGGCCTGGAGTTGGGTATGGACAGCGATGAAGTGCTGCGACTGAAGCAAATCAACGGTCTGCTGGAACTCTTCGCGGACCGTCGTTTTTCAGAAGCCTGGACGGTTAAATAGTCAGAGCGAATTTAAGCGCGCAGCCGCTGCCAGCAGCGTCGACTCCTGCTTCGCAAAGCAAAGACGAATCAGTTTATGCGGGAAGGGATCGGCGCAGAACACCGACAGCGGAATGGCCGCCACGCCCACCTCTTTCGTCAGCCACTGGCAAAAACTGACATCATCCAGATCGGAAATCGCGCTGTAGTCCGCCAGCAGGAAGTAGGTGCCTTCGCATGGCAGGATCTCCAGCCGACTCTCGCTCAAGGCAGTCACAAACCGATCCCGCCGCGCACGGTAAAAAGCTGGCAGGTCCCGGTAATGTTCAGGTTCAGCGCGCAGCATATCCGCCAGCGCCAGCTGGGCGGGTGTGTTTACGGCAAACGTCAAATACTGGTGCACTTTACGCAGCTCAGCGCTGATGGCGGCGGGCGCCACGCAGTACCCTACCTTCCAGCCGGTCATATGGTAGGTTTTCCCAAATGATGATACCGCGATTGCGCGCTCGCGAAGCTGCGGATGCGCCAGCACGCTGGCATGACCCTCTTCGGCAAAGCAGATGTGCTCATACACCTCGTCGCTCAGAACATAGATTTCACGTTCGGCGATGGCCTGCCACAGGGCGGCAAAATCGCTTTTCTGCCACACCGTCGCCGATGGGTTGTGTGGCGTATTCAGGATCACCAGCCGGGTTTTATCGCTCAGCAGCGCGGCAAACGCCTGCCAGTCCGGACGAAAATGCGGCGGCTGGAGCGCCACGCGTTTCACCACGCCACCGGCCAGTTCAATCGCCGGGGCGTAGCTATCGTAGCTCGGGTCAAAACAAATCACCTCATCGCCCGTACGCACCAGGGCGGTTATCGCCGCATACAGCGCTTCGGTGGCCCCTGCGGTTACCGTGATATCGCTGTTCGCGTCAGGCTTATGGCCGTATAACTCCGCCGTTTTATCCGCAATGGCTTCACGCAACGCCTGCACGCCGGTCATCGGCGCATACTGGTTGGCTCCCTGCGCAACGTGGTACGCCAGACGCTCCTGCAAATATTTCGGCCCGTCAAAATCCGGGAAACCTTGTGAGAGGTTAATGGCGTTGTGCTGCTGCGCCAGGGCGCTCATCTGCGTAAAAATCGTCGTGCCGAGATTCGGAAGTTTACTCTGCGGGATCAACGGGTTATTGCTCATTGTAGTGTGCCTGCCTGTAATACTTATGTTGCTGACACTATAACACGATGTTAGTCTTTGGCAATCAAGACGCTTAGACGTCTAAATGATATAAATATTCCTGACCGAGAGGGTAAAAGGAAATGACAGACAACCTGCAACTCACACACCTGGTCGAGGCCTGCCGCTGGATTGGCGCTAAAGGCTGGGCGCCCGCTACCGGCGGCAATATGTCCGTGCGTCAGGATGAACATCTGTGCTGGCTGAGCGAATCCGGAAAAGACAAAGGCAGCCTGACCACCGCCGATTTTCTACAGGTTGAAATCGCCACCAACCGTGCGCCTTCTGGCCGTAAACCGTCGGCAGAGACCGGGCTGCATACCCTCATCTATCGCCTGTTCCCGGAGGCTAACGCCGTCCTGCACGTTCACACCGTCAATGCCACGGTGCTGTCGCGGCTGGTCAACGAGACCGAGCTGAAGATCTCCGGCTTCGAGATGCAAAAATCCCTTACCGGACAGACCACGCATCGGGATACGGTGGCCATCCCGGTGTTTGATAATGACCAGGACATCGACGCCCTCGCCTCTCGCATCGCCCATTACGCGCAGGAACGCCCGCTTAATTATGGTTTTCTTCTGCGCGGTCATGGCTTAACCTGCTGGGGACGCGACGTGGCCGAAGCCCGCCGTCATCTGGAAGGTTTAGAATTCTTATTTGAATGCGAAATGCGTTTACGACAATGGGAGAGAGTATGATTCGCGCGATTGTGACGGATATTGAAGGGACCACCAGCGATATCCGTTTTGTCCATGATGTTTTGTTCCCCTACGCGCGTGAGCGGCTGGCGGCCTTTGTGACCGCGCAGCAGTACGCCGAGCCGGTCAAATCGATTCTGGACAACCTGCGCGATGAAATCAGCACTCCGCATGCCAGCGTCAGCGATCTCATCAACGTGCTGTTTACCTTTATGGATGAAGACCGCAAATCGACGGCGCTCAAAGCCCTGCAAGGCATCATCTGGCAGGACGGTTACGTCAACGGTGACTTTACCGGCCATCTCTACCCTGATGTACTGCCCGCGCTGGAAAAATGGAAGGCACAAGGGATTGATCTCTATGTTTATTCCTCTGGCTCCGTCGCCGCGCAGAAACTGTTATTTGGCTACAGCGACGAAGGTGATATTACTCATCTGTTCAGCGGCTATTTTGATACCCGCATCGGTGCCAAGCGTGAGGTGCAGTCTTATCATAATATTGCGGCGCAAACGGGCATCGCCCCGTCGCAGATCCTGTTCCTGTCGGATATTCATCAGGAGCTGGACGCGGCTGAACAGGCGGGTTTTCGCACCCTGCAACTGATACGCGGTGAAGATGACGGCGCAAGCCATCACCATCAGATCCACCAGTTTGACGAGATTAACCCGGAGCAGATCCCTTCATGAGCGCATTGACCATTTATTCCGATAAAGACGCCAGTAAGCACCTGTGGCACAGCACCGACGCCGCCGAGATTGCCCAACAGCTGAACGCTAAGGGCGTGCGCTTTGAGCGCTGGGCGGCAGACCGTGATTTAGGGCAGGATCCTGCGCCCGAAGCCGTGATCGAAGCGTATCAGCATGCAATCGACAAGCTGGTGGCAGAGAAAGGTTACCAGAGCTGGGATGTGATCAGCCTGCGCGCCGACAATCCGCAGAAAGAGGCGCTGCGTGCGAAGTTCCTGAATGAACACACTCACGGCGAAGACGAAGTGCGCTTTTTCGTGGAAGGTGCCGGGCTGTTCTGCCTGCATATTGGCGATGAGGTGTATCAGGTGCTGTGCGAGAAAAACGACCTGATTTCCGTTCCCGCGGGCACGCCGCACTGGTTTGATATGGGCTCAGAACCGAACTTTACCGCCATTCGTATTTTCGATAACCCGGAAGGCTGGGTGGCGCAGTTTACGGGCGATGCAATCGCGGATGCGTATCCACGCCTGGCCTGATCTTTTCTCCCTACCCCGCAAAGTAATGCGAGCACCGTGCTATCCCCTCGCCCCTCTGGGGAGAGGGTTAGGGTGAGGGGAACATACGGCTCAGGTGGTCAGTTCCATACTCAGGCATTAATTAAATGCTGGCGATAATCCTCTGCACATCTGCGCCAACCAGCCTCGCCAGATGCACAAACTCCACCACGTCCAACCTACGCTCACCGTTTTCCACTTTAGCAATAAACGATTGTGGTTTTCCCAGTGCCTCCGCAAGCTGCGCCTGAGTCATCGCCTTCTCTTTACGCGCTTTCTTCAACGCATTGATAACACGCTGGTATTCATCCGAGTAAACTGAAGCCATTGTTCCGATTCCATACAAATATCCTGAAATCGAATATCCTCCCGTTGCCTTCTTATCCCAAAACAGGATAATTGAGCACGTAACGAACACATGTAAGGAGGACACAATGCAGCATCAGAACTGGCACCCGGCCGATATTATCGCTGCACTAAAGAAACATGGAACAAGCCTGGCTGCGTTGTCCAGAAAGGCTGGCCTTTCCTCATCCACACTGGCAAATGCGCTTACCCGACCATGGCCCAAAGGTGAACTGCTTACCGCTCAGGCGCCAGACATTCCACCCGATGTGATATGGCCGGAAAGATACTTTGATGAAAAGGGAGAGCGAGTATTTCGTCAGATGAGGAATACCAAAAAGAGAAATCTGTCTTCAACATAATCAATGAATTCTCCCCCCTCACCCCAGCCCTCTCCCTCAAGGGAGAGGGGGTCTAAGGGCACTACCGTTTCAGCCCTTTCACATACCCCACCAGCTGATCCAACACCACGCCCCACCCTTCGTGGAAGCCCATCTGTTCATGCTGCTCGCGGATCTCCTTCGTTGGGTGACGCGCTATCGCCGTGTAGCGGGTTTTGCCCTCCCCCACATCTTCCAGCAGCAGGATCGCCGTCATAAACGGCTTTTCAGCCGGCTTCCAGCCCTCAGTATAGCCATCGGTAAAGACCAGCTTGTTCCCCGGATCGATTTCAAGAAATACGCCCCGGTTATCCATCCGCTGCCCGTCCACCTCAAACACGGTATTGAACCGCCCACCCACGCGCAGATCGAGGTCGCATTCAGTCACCTTATGGGGAGCAGGAATGAAGAAGTTTTTGATGTGCTCCGGTGTGGTCCAGCAGAGCCACAGCAGGTCGCGCGGTGCGTCCACCACGCGTTCAAGTTTTAAGTCTGTTTCAGGATCGAGCGTCACGATAACGTCCTCTAAAGGGAACCCCTTACAAGGATAGTCCCACTCAGGCGAATTTCCCTTTCGCTACCTCTTCAGGGGTGACCACGCCCGTATCCAGCACCCAGCCGCTAATCAGCGAGGCGGGGGTAACGTCAAACGCCGGATTATAGACCTGCGCCTCTTGCGGTGCCCACTGCACCGCGCCAAAGCTTCCCGCCACGCCCGTCACTTCGCTGGCCGCGCGCTGCTCAATGGGGATCGCGTCACCGTTCGGGCAGTCCCGGTCGAGGGTCGTTTGCGGGGCGGCGACGTAGAACGGAATACCGTGGAACTTCGCCAGCACCGCCAGGGAATAGGTGCCGATTTTGTTCGCCACGTCGCCGTTGGCGGCAATGCGGTCTGCCCCCACCCACACGGCATCCACCTGCCCTTTTGCCATCAGGCTGGCGGCCATGGAGTCAGTAATCAGCTGATACGGCACGCCCAGCTCGCCCAGCTCCCATGCGGTCAGCCTGCCGCCCTGCAACAGCGGACGGGTTTCATCCACCCAGACGTTGCTGACATTCCCTGCCTGATGCGCGCGGGCAATCACACCCAGCGCCGTCCCGACGCCCGCCGTTGCCAGCCCGCCGGTATTGCAGTGGGTCAGCAGGCGGCTGCCGGGCTTCACCAGCGCGCTACCCGCTTTCGCAATCGCGTCGCAAAGCCGTTTGTCTTCATTAATCAGGCGCAGCGCTTCAGCCACCAGCGCCGGAACGAACGCTTCCTGCCACAGCGCAATCTTCATGCGGTCGAGATTGTTCATCAGGTTCACCGCCGTCGGGCGGGAGGCACGCAGGGTCTCCAGCGCCGCCGCCAGCTCGTCGCGGCTTTTACCGCTTTCCGCTAACAGTGCCAGCAGCAGGCTTGCAGAGAGACCAATTAACGGCGCGCCACGCACGCGCAGAGCGTGGATATGCCCAACCAGCGCCTCCACCGTCGAGGCATCCAGCCAGCGTTTCTCCTGCGGAAGCGCCTGCTGGTCGAGAATATAGAGCTGATTATTCGCCACCCGCAGGCTGGTCGTCTGTAATGTCTGCATGTCGTTAATTCCCTGTTGCGTTGTTGTAGCACATTGTGTCAGGATGAAATCCAGATGTATAGACGTCTACATGTCTTAACTAGCAAAACTGAGGAGCAGGCCATGTCGCAATACCTTACCTTTACCGCTCAGGACGCCGTGGAGTATGCCAGGCAGTTTGGCGGACTTGACGATCCGTCATCGCTGGTGGAGGCGCAGGAAATCGGCGACGGTAACCTCAACCTGGTCTTTAAAGTTTTCGACCGCGCGGGCGTGAGCCGAATCGTCGTTAAGCAGGCGCTGCCCTATGTGCGCTGCGTCGGCGAGTCCTGGCCGCTGACGCTGGATCGCGCTCGCCTGGAGGCGCAAACCCTGGTCGAGCATTACAAGCACAGCCCTGAGCACACGGTGAAAATCCACCACTTTGACCCGGAACTGGCGGTGATGGTGATGGAAGATCTCTCCAGCCATCGCATCTGGCGCGGCGAGCTGATTAACAACATTTACTACCCGCAGGCGGCGCGGCAGCTGGGTGAATATCTGGCTCACACCCTGTTCCACACCAGCGATTTTTATCTGCATCCGCACGAGAAAAAAGCGCAGGTGGCAAAATTCATCAACCCGGAGATGTGCGAGATCACTGAAGATCTGTTCTTTAACGATCCGTACCAGATCCACGCGCGCAACAGCTACCCGGCCGATCTGGAGAACGATGTTGCCGCCCTGCGCGACGACGCCCAGCTTAAAATCGCTGTGGCCTCCCTGAAGCACCGCTTCTTTTCGCATGCCGAAGCCCTGCTGCACGGGGACATTCACAGCGGCTCAATTTTTGTGGCCGACGGCAGCCTGAAAGCCATCGACGCCGAGTTCGGCTACTTTGGCCCGATTGGCTTTGACGTTGGCACTGCCATCGGCAACCTGCTGCTGAACTTCTGCGGCCTGCCGGGGCATCTGGGCATTCGCGATGCCGCCGCCGCGCGCGAGCAGCGCCTGACCGATATTCAGGAACTGTGGAACACCTTCGCGGAGCGCTTCCAGGCGCTGGCGAATGAGAAAACGCGCGACGCCGCGCTCAGCGCGCCGGGCTATGCCTCTGCGTTCCTGAAAAAGGTCTGGCACGATGCCATCGGATTCTGCGGCACCGAGCTGATTCGCCGCAGCGTCGGGCTTTCCCATGTGGCGGATATCGACACCATTCAGGATGAAGCGATGCGTCACGAATGCCTGCGCCACGCGATATCCCTCGGCAAGGCGCTGATTGTGATTGCTGACCGCATCGACAGCGCGGAAGAGCTGGTCGCGCGGGTGCGGCAGTACAGTTGAGAACGTTTGCCCGGTGGCGCTGCGCTTACCGGGCCTACGGGTGCAAAATGTAGGCCCGGTAAGGCGAAGCCGCCACCCGGCAAAAACTCACCCCAGATACTCAATCACCGACATCCCGCCGTTATAATCCGTGCTGTAAATAATCCCCTGCGCATCCACAAACACGTCGCACGACTGGATCACCTGCGGGCGATTGGGCCGCGTATCCATCATCTTTTCCGGCGCCGCGGGCACCAGCGCCCCCGTTTCTACCGGGCGATACGGATTGGAAATGTCATACGCGCGCACGCCCGCGTTCTGGTACGTCGCGAAGATCAGCGTTGAGCTGACAAAGCTCCCCGGCCGGTTCTCGTGCAGGTTGTGCGGGCCGAAATGCGCCCCTTTCGCCACGTAGTCGGTTTCATCCGGCTGCGGGAAGGTAGAAATGCTCACCGGGTTCGACGGCTCGCGGATATCAAACAGCCAGATCAGCTTCTCGCCGTCCTGCTGGTTATCCAGCACCGCCTCGTCCAGCACCACCAGCAGATCGCGATCCGGCAGCGGAAGCGCGGTGTGCGTCCCGCCCCCAAACGGCGGGCTCCAGTTACGGTGGCTAATGAGCTTAGGCCGGGTGCGGTCCTTCACGTCCAGCAGCGTCAGGCCACCGTCGCGCCAGCTGCCGTACGCGGTATCGCCTGCAATAATCGCATGGTGCAGAGCGTAGCGTTTGCCTTCCGGCCAGTTCGGCTGTTCGCCTTCGGCCTGATTCATCCCCGGCAGCCACCAGCGTCCCGCCACTTCAGGCTTGCGCGGGTCCGCCAGATCGATGGTCAGAAAGATGTAGTCGGTAAAGCCGTCAATCAGCGCTGAGACATACGCCCAGCGGCCACCGACGTACCAGATGCGGTGAATGCCGATGCCGCTCAGCGATAAAAAGCCTATCTCGCGTGGCCTGTCCGGTGTGGAGATATCAAAGACGCGAAGCCCGGCGCTCCAGCCTTTATCCTGCACATCGCTGACGGTCTCCCCCACCTGGCGGGTGTAGTAGACCTTCTCGTCGGCAAAACGCGCATCGGCAAACAGATCCCGGGCGTTGATCACCAGCAGCAGGTCGTCATGCGCCTGGAGATGCACATTCCAGGTACCCGGCGGCGCAGGCACGTATCCTGCGGCTTTTGGTTTTTTCGGGTCGCGCACATCCACTATCGAAAAGCCCTGCGACACCATATGGCCGATATAGGCGAAACCGCGGTGCACCATCAGCTGCACGCCGTCCGGGCGACCGCCCTGATCGCTATGGCCAATCAGCCGCATATTGCGGCTGTATTCGGGTTGAGGTAATGCAGACATGTATAAGTCCTTTCGCCGGATGGCGGCTGCGCCTTATCCGGCCTACAACACCGTAGGCCCGGTAAGCAAAGCGCCACCGGGCATTATTTTGACCTGGCTTCCAGCGTCGCAAACCACGGCGCAACAAAATCTTCCGTCTGGCCCCAGCCCGGAATGATTTTCCCCAGAGACGCCACGTTCACCGCGCCCGGCTGGGCGGTCAGCAGCGCCTGCGGAATGGCCGCCGCCTTGAAATCGTAAGTGGCAGGCGTCGCTTCTCCGGCAATCTTATTGGCAATCAGGCGTACGTTGGTCGCGCCAATCAGCTTCGGATCCACCGCCACGCTCACTGCCCATGGGCTACCCGGCTCGCGCATCAGCTGTAAATCCTGGTTGGAGATGTCGATGCTGTAGAGTTTGATCTCGGTTCGGCCGTTCTCTTTCAGCGCCTTATAGGCGCCCTGGCTGAAGGCATCCCAGGTACCCCAGATGGCATCGATTTTACCTTTCGGGTATTTCGCGAGGATCGCGCCCACCTTGTTGGCAGTGTCGCCCTGCACGTCAGAGGAGACCGCGCCGATGGACTCCAGCTCTTTAATCTCCGGGTACTGCTTTTGCAGTTCTTTGTAGGCCGCCTGACGGCGCTCCATCGGCGGGAAGCCCGCGACCCATAGCTTGACGATATTGGCCTTGCCGTTGAAATCTTTCGCCAGCTGGCCGAAAGAGAGGTTGGTCAGGGAGGCATCGTCCTGCTGGGTAACGGTTACGCCCGGGATCTCGCCGTTCACAGCGGTATCAAACACCGAAACTTTGATCCCGGCATCCACCGCCTTCTTCACCAGCGCGGTGGAGTACGGATCGCGCCCCTGAGAGAGAATAATCCCGTCGTATTTCTGGCTGATGGCCTGGTTAACGAAATCCTGGAATTTGGCGTCGTCCCCGTTACTTAAAAAGGTGCTGACCTTAAAGCCGAGCTTTTTCCCTTCCTGAATCGCCCCGGCAACAAACTGCGTGGTGTTGTCGTCCGAGCCCAGGTTGCGGATCACCGCGATGCGGATCGGGCCGTCATGGCTGGCAATGGCGGTCGGAACCGGCGCGGGGGTAGCCGCCAGGCCCGGCAGAGAAGTGAGTAACCCAAGAGCTACCAAAGAGGGCGCAATCTTTTTCATTTATTATCCCGTTGTGTTGTCAGCGTTTTTGTATGTAGGTAATCGCCAGCGCTACCGCGAGCACCAGCCCTTTTATAATGTCCATGGCGTAATACGGCACGGAGAGCATCACCAGCCCGTTCGACAGCACGCCGAGGATCACCGCCCCCACCAGCGTACCCAGCGCGTTCGGCTTGCCGGATCCGGCCAGCGAGAAGCCGATCCACGCCGCCGCCACCGCGTCCATCAGGTAGCCGCCGCCCGCATTCACCTGCGATGAACCAATACGCGAGGCCAGCAGAATGCCGCCCAGCCCCGCCAGCAGAGAGGCAATCACGTAGGCTGCCACCTTGTAGCGGGTGGTGCGAATGCCGGAGAGGCGCGCGGCTTCGGGGTTGCCGCCAATGGCGTACATCCGGCGTCCATGGGTGGTCAGCGACAGGCCCAGCTGTGCCAGAATCGTCACCACCAGCATGACGATCACAATGGTCGGCACCTGCCCGAGCAGGCCAAACGCCGCCGGAATGGTCCCTTCCGCCATGTCGCCGCTCGGCAGTACCATGTTCTCGGTAATCGACCCGCCGTAGCTGTAGGTCATCGCCACACCCTGAATGACAAACAGGCTGGCAAGGGTCGCGAGCATGTCCGGAATGCGCAGGATGACGATCAGAAAGGCGTTAAACAGGCCGACCAGCGTACAGAGCGCGAGGGTCAGCAGAATCGACTCGGTGGTGCCGAAGCCGTGCCAGACGAAAAGCGAAATCACCAGCGCGTTCGCCAGCGACGCGGTAGATCCTACGGAGAGATCGAACCCGCCGACGGTCAGCGAAATAGAGACGCCAACGGCAATCACCGTCACGATGGCAATCGAGCGCAGAATGTTGATGATGTTGTTCGGGTCGAGGAAGCTGTCCGACGCCAGGCCAAACACCGCCACCAGCGCGACGACGGTCAGCAGCATGCCCCACTTATAAAGAAAATCGAAAATCTGCTGACGGCCAGACGCCGCCGTGGTCACTGAAAGGGCCTTGCTCACGACGCCGTTCCTCCGGTTGAATAATAAAGTAGTGTTTCTTCCCGGGCCTCTGCCCCGGCGATTTCCGCCACGATGCGCCCGTCCCACAGCACGCAGATGCGGTCGCACAGACCGACCAGCTCGGCAAATTCACCCGAGGCGTAAATCACCCCTTTGCCCTCGCGCGCCAGGCCGTCGATCAGCTGAAACAGATCGGTTTTGGCCTTCACGTCCACGCCTTTGGTCGGCTCGTCGAATATCAGCACGCTGGCGTCATTGCGCAGCCATTTCCCGATGGCGACCTTCTGCTGGTTACCGCCGGAAAGCCGACGCAGCACCTGCCCCGGCCCGCGTGTGCGCACGCCGACGCGGGCAATCACCTCTTCCGCCCAGCGCCACGCCTGACGATGACCAAACAGGCTCCAGCGCGAGAAACTGTTATCGGCGCACACGGCAAGGTTCATGCTCACCGGCTCGTCGATAAAAATGCCCTCTTTGCGCCGCTCCTCCGGCACCAGCGCCAGACCGCGTAGCACCGAGTCTGCCGGATCGCGCGGTTTCCAGGCCTGATGGTTCAGCTCGCCGCGCGCCACGCGGCTTTTGCTGGCGCCAAACAGCGCCTTGCAGAGTTCCGTTTTCCCCGCCCCCGCCAGCCCGGCAATGCCGAGGATTTCACCTTTGCGCAGATGCAGGGAGATATCTTTCAGCAGCGCGTCGTCGTGCAGGCCTTCCACCCGCAGCAGCATCTCTTCACCGTGCGGCGGTCGCGGGGGCGGATAGATATCGCTCAGCTCGTGGCCGAGCATCTTCTCGACGATCTCCTCTCCGCTCAGATCCGCCATCGGGCCGGACTCAATCAGCCTGCCGTCGCGCAGCACCGTCAGGGTGTCGCAGATGGCCTTCAGCTCGTGAATGCGGTGAGAAATAAACACCACGCCAATACCCTGCTGTTGCAGACGTCTTACTACCGCAAACAGACGCTCGCTTTCGTGCGCGTCCAGCGGCGCAGTGGGCTCATCAAGAATGAGAAAACGGCAGTGGTGCGAGAGCGCCCGCGCCAGCAAAATCTGCTGCTTTTCAGCCAGCGTGCAGTTGTCGATGGAACGGCGAACGTCCAGCGAAACATCCAGCTGCGCCAGCGCCTGCCGCGCCTGCTGACGAATCGCGCGCCAGCTGTAGCGGTGTCCCGGCTGCGCCAGCTGGTCGAGCATAATGTTCTCCGCAATGCTCAGCCCGGGGATCAGCGCCACGTCCACCTCCTGCTGCACAAGGTGGATACCCAGCCGTTTGGCGTCCAGCGGCTCGCGGATGCTTACCGGCTGGTTGTTAATGCAGATTTCGCCTTCATAACGATCGTGCGTCCCGCACAGCACCGCCATCAACGTCGATTTTCCCGCGCCGTTGGCGCCGGTCAGCGCATGCACCGACCCGCCATTCAGGGTGAAATCCACGCGCGACAGGGCCTGAAAGCCGGAAAAGGCCAGGCTGATACCGCGCATCTCAAGGCGACTGGAAACCATCCGCGTAAATCCTTCATTACTCTTCTGATTTAGCGAATTTTTCACAGCTCCGGTTGACTGACAACGACGGAAAAGGCATAAGATAAAGCGAAATATTATTAGCCATCCGGATGTCCAGACATAACATCGGGTTAGCGCTTGCTAAAAAAGGACAACTTCATGAGCAACACCAATATCCGCGTCGTGCCCGGCCCGGCGAACTACTTCTCTCATCCGGGAAGCCTTGCGCACCTGGATGATTTCTTTACTCCGGAACAGCTTTCCCGCGCGGTGTGGATCTACGGCGAGCGGGCTATCGAGGGCGCACGCCCTTATCTGCCGCAGAGTTTTAACGCGACGGGGGCAAAACATCTGCTGTTTAAGGGCCATTGCAGCGAGCGTGACGTCACTCATCTGGTGAACGCGTCGGGTGGTGAAGCCAGCGTGGTGATTGGCGTAGGCGGCGGTGCGGTAATGGATACCGTCAAGGCCGTGGCGCGTCGTCTGGGCGTGCCGTTCGTGGGCATTCCCACCATCGCCGCCACCTGCGCGGCGTGGACCCCGCTCTCCGTGTGGTACAACGATGCCGGGCAGGCGCTACAGTTTGAGATTTTTGACGACGCCAACTATCTGGTGCTGGTGGAGCCGCAAATCATCCTTAACGCCCCGGCGGAATACCTGTTGGCAGGCATCGGCGATACGCTGGCGAAGTGGTACGAAGCGGCGGTACTCGCCCCTGAACCGGAAAACCTGCCGCTGACCGTGCGTCTTGGCCTGAACGGTGCGCTGGCGATCCGCGACGTGCTGCTGGAGCGCAGCGAAGAGGCGCTGGCCGACCAGCAGCGCGGCGACCAGACGCAGGCGTTTCGGGACGTGGTGGACGCCGTTATCGCCGGTGGCGGTATGGTCGGCGGTCTGGGCGAACGCTATACCCGCGTGGCGGCGGCACATGCGGTGCACAACGGCTTAACCGTGCTGCCGCAGACGGAAAAATACCTCCACGGCACCAAGGTGGCCTACGGCATTCTGGTGCAGAGCGCCCTGCTCGGTCAGGAGGACGTGCTGACGCAGCTGGTGGCGGCATACCAGCGTTTTAACCTGCCGACCACGCTTCGCGCGCTGGAGGTCGATATCCATAACCGCGACGAGCTGGACAAGGTCATTGCCCACACCCTGCGCCCGGTGGAGTCTATTCACTTTTTACCGATTACGTTAAGCCCTGACGTTCTGCGCGCCGCGTTTGAGAAGGTGGAATCCTTCAGCCGTTAATCGCGCCGACGGGCTATACCTAATGATGATTCTCTCCACTCTTGCAACGAGGTCATCATGCAGATCGATTTAACAGGTAAAAAGGCGCTGGTCACCGGCGCCAGTCGTGGGCTGGGTCGGGCAATTGCGCTGTCGCTGGCACGCGCCGGTGCCGATGTGGTTATCACCTACGAAAAATCCGTCGATAAAGCCCAGCAGGTCGTCGATGAAATCAACGCGCTGGGGCGACACGGCGAGGCGATTCAGGCCGACAGCGCCAGCGCGCGGGCGATTCAGGATGCGGTCACGCAGGCGGCGCGCTCCCTCGGCGGGCTGGATATTCTGGTCAATAACGCCGGGATTGCACGCGGCGGCCCGCTGGAGTCCATGACCCTGGCGGACATCGACGCTCTGATCAACGTCAATATCCGCGGCGTGGTGATCGCCATTCAGGAAGCGCTGGTGCATATGTCTGACGGCGGACGCATCATCAACATCGGCAGCTGTCTGGCGAACCGCGTGGCGCAGCCGGGGATCGCCGTCTACTCGATGACCAAATCGGCCCTAAACTCCCTTACCCGGGGTCTGGCCCGCGATTTAGGCCCGCGCGGCATTACCGTCAACCTGGTTCATCCCGGCCCGACCAACAGCGATATGAACCCGGAAGACGGCGAGCAGGCGGAAGCCCAGCGCCGGATGATCGCGCTTGGTCATTACGGCCAGCCGGAGGATATCGCAGCGGCGGTCACCTTCCTCGCCAGCCCGGCTGCGGGGCAAATTTCCGGCACCGGTCTGGATGTGGACGGCGGTCTGAACGCCTGATCGCAAATTTACTGTATGCCTCTGTCGCCCGGCAGAGGCCTGTTCGAGTCGCCTCGACGATTCGCGTTTTGCCGCTTTCTCGCGGTTTTTCTCCGCTCTACAGTACCCCATAAGAAATTCGGAATTTATCTAATAGTCTTATTATTTCCTTATGTTTTGTGTGGGCGTACAGTGGAGGTACGGATGAAGATCGTGTGGTCTAAAACAGCAGAGAAGCAGTTTTCTAAAATCGATCCTCGATATCAGAACCGCATTAAATTCAGGCTGGAGAAGATGGACGATAAAACATCACCTGTCGCGGATATCAAGAAATTATCTTCTCCCGAAAACCACTACAGGTTGCGATTAGGTGATTACAGGGTCATTTACACCTTCGGAGACCCGCCGGGTGATATCTGCTACGTAGTGGCAGTAAAACGCCGGACAACCACTACCTACCTTCATGAGGAGCATACGGAATATGACTATTCAGTTCATCAAGGATGAAGAAGGAAAAAAACAGTATGTTGTCATACCCTACGGTGAATATTTTCGCATGCGTTTAGCCATGCTTGAGTATGATGACGATGATGAAAACGACTGGGAAGACATCCCTTACGAATCAGACATCTACGATAACGTAGGTTTACCGGGTGAAGTGTGCGACATCATGCATAACGAGAACGTCAGCCTACAGGCCGCCTGGCGCATTTTACGCGGTATGTCCCAGCAGGAGGTGGCGGAGAAGCTTGGCATCAGTCAGTCCGCCGTGTCACAGCTGGAGGCGCTGGACTCCCGACCGCAAAAGCGCACCCGCGAAAAGCTGGCGGCAATTTACGGCTGTAAACAGGAGCAGATCAGCCTCTATTTACCAAAAGAGGGTTAACAGCACTTCGCCCCGCCCTTGCCACCGTAGCGGGCATCCTGGCGGTCGCGGAAAAATTCTTCGTAGGTCATTGGCGTCTGATCCGGGTGGTTGACGCGCATATGCTCGACGTAGTTGTCGTAATCCGGCACGCCAATCATCATTTTAGCGGCCTGGCCCAGGTATTTACCTGCTTTGGAAAGGGTGTCGAACATAGTCAGTTTCTCGTTTGTTTCCCTCACCCCGGCCCTCTCCCGGAGGGAGAGGGAGGATAAGAAATGTAGGCCGGGTAAGGCGAAGCCGCCACCCGGCACACGGGTTAATGCGCCCCTTTCGCCTGGGTGACAATCTCGTCCAGGTTCTCAGGCATTGGCTCATACGGCGTCTCTTTCGCCGTTGGCGTGTCGACTTTCAACGCCGCCAGCGCGGTTTTCAGAGAATACAACGCCAGCACCACAACCACCACCATAAAGAAGATGGTCAGCCCGGCGTCCAGACGGTTGTTAAACACCAGCTGCGACAGCTGAGATTCGGTGTACTGTGCCGGGATCTTGCCGCTGTCGATCATCGCCTGGAACTTGTTGGCAATGGCCAGGAAGCCCACCTTGTTGTCCGGGCTGAAGGCTTTCTGCCAGCCTGCTGTCAGGGTACAGATCAGCAGCCACGCCGTTGGCACCAGCGCCACCCATGCGTAACGCTGGCGCTTCATCTTGAACAGGACTACGGCACAAAGCATCAGCGCCATGCCCGCCAGCATCTGGTTGGCGATTCCGAACAGCGGCCACAGGGTGTTAATCCCGCCCAGCGGATCGACCACGCCCTGATGCAGGAAGTAGCCCCACGCCAGCACGCACAGTGCCGTCGCCAGCAGGTTAGCCGGGAGTGAATCGGTACGTTTCAGATTCGGGGAGATCACCCCCAGCAGATCCTGCAACATAAAGCGCGCCGCGCGCGTACCGGCATCCACCGCCGTCAGGATAAACAGCGCCTCGAACAGAATGGCGAAGTGATACCAGAACGAGACATCCATCAGCCCGCCCAGCGCACCGTGCAGGATGTAGGCCATACCCACCGCCAGCGTCGGCGCCCCGCCCGCACGGGAGATAATCGACTGCTCGCCGACCTCGTTAGCGATATGCGTCAACGTATCAGGGGTGATCGCAAAGCCCCAGCCGCTCACCACCTGCGCAGCAGAGGCGACCACGTCAACAGTGCCGGCCGGGGCCAGTACCGCCATCGGGCTGTTCATCGCGAAGTACACGCCCGGGTCGATAATACAGGCCGAGACCAGCGCCATAATCGCCACGAAGGATTCCATCAGCATGCCGCCATAGCCAATCAGGCAGGCCTGATTTTCATTCGCCAGCATCTTCGGCGTGGTCCCGGAGGCGATAAGCGCATGGAAGCCAGACACTGCCCCACAGGCGATGGTGATAAACAGGAACGGGAACAGATTGCCGGTCCAGACCGGGCCGGTGCCGTCAATGAATTTGGTCAGGGCAGGCATGGTCAGGGTCGGGCGCATAATCAGAATGCCGATCGCCAGCCCGACGATGGTACCAATTTTCAGGAACGTAGAGAGGTAGTCACGCGGGGCCAGCAGGAGCCATACCGGCAGCACCGCCGCCACGAAGCCGTAGCCCACCAGCATCCAGGTCAGCTGCACGCCGGTGAAGTCGAAGAACGGTGCCCAGGTCGGGCTTTCCGCCACCCAGCCACCGGAGATAATAGCAAACACCAGGAACACCAGGCCAATGACTGAAACTTCACCAATGCGTCCCGGACGCAGATAGCGAATGTAGATCCCCATGAACAGCGCCAGCGGAATGGTGAAGGCGACGGTATAGGTTCCCCACGGGCTGTGGGTCAAGGCTTTCACCACAATCATCGCCAGTACCGCGAGGATGATGACCATGATCATAAAGGTCGCCACCAGCGCAATCACCCCGGCAGTTGCCCCCATCTCCTCTTTCACCAGCTCACCCAGCGAACGACCGTCGCGACGGGTGGAGACGAACAGCACCATGAAGTCCTGCACCGCGCCCGCCAGCACCACCCCCGCGAGGATCCAGATCATCCCCGGCAGGTAGCCCATCTGCGCGGCCAGTACCGGCCCCACCAGCGGGCCTGCCCCGGCAATCGCCGCGAAATGGTGACCGAACAGCACTTTTTTATCGGTCGGCACGTAGTCCAGACCATCGTTATGACGCACGGCCGGCGTCATGCGTGTGCCGTCTACGCCCAGTACCGTCTTCGCGATATAACGGCCATAAAAACGGTATGCGATCAGATAAATGCAGACGGAGGCGACCACGATCCAGAGCGCATTGATCTGCTCCCCCCGGTTGAGGGCGATGTAGCCCAGGGCAAAGGCTCCCACAACGGAGAGCCCTGCCCATATAAGGTATTTCCCTGAGTTGTTCATAATGGTTATCCGTTGTTGTGATACAGTGAGATGTTACATTTTGTTTCTAGAACAACGGATAAAATTTAACAACTTTGAAACGCAATAATGCGTGGTCAAACCAGACATTTACACCACATTGTTAAGCCGATCACTTTCGTAGCGTCACCGTTCACACTTTTACCTTTTTCGGCCAGACACCGCCTTACGGAATGATTTGTATCATTTTTTTTGGCCATAACCTCGCCAGAATGATCCTGCGCAATCGCGTGCATACAAGGAAAAGGATATGAACAGTTCAGTACCTCAGGATAGTCAGGTCGGGCCGGGTGCGTACTTCGCGCTGGCGTTTGCAGCCGTTTTCTTCTCGGGTCTGTTAGGCGGACAAGAGTGGTACGGCGTCTTTGATTTCACCACCCTCAACGGCGCATTTGGCAAAGTGGTCAGCAAAGCCAGTCTGGATGACGGTACGTTAACCACAGCCAGCAGCGCCTTTCGCGGCACCGGCGGCAGCGGCGCGATGGACGGGTTTCTCTTCGCGCTCGGTTTAATTCCCGCGGTGATGTTCGCGCTGGGGATGATCAACGTGCTGGAGCACTATGGCGCCCTGCGTGCCGCGCGAAAACTCTTAACTCCTCTGCTGCGCCCGCTATTGGGGATCCCTGGCACCACCGGGCTGGCGCTGATTGGCAGCCTGCAAAGTACCGACGTGGGCGCGTCGCTTACCCGTAATCTCTCTGATGAAGGGCAAATCAGCGAAAAAGAGAAAGACGTTTTCGCCATGTTCCAGTTCTCCGCCGGGGCGATGATCACCAACTTTTTCTCTTCCGGGCGATCCTCTTCACGCTGCTCGCCGTTGACGGCACGGCGGCGGTGCCCACCTCCATCGGGGCCTGTATCGCGGTGATGTTTATAATGAAAATTGTCGGCGCCAATCTGCTGCGCCTGATCCTGACGTTTACCCATAAAGGAGACGCCGCATGAGTGTCCCACAGTCCAATCCCGTCATTACCGATGTGTTTATCGAAGGCGCGCGCAAAGGCTGGAGCATTGCCACCAGCAGCACGCTGCCCAACGTGGTGATGGCCTTTATCATCATCAAGGCGCTGGAAATTACCGGCGCGCTGAAAGGGCTGGGCACGATCTTCTCCCCGCTGATGGGCCTGTTTGGCCTGCCGGGCGAAGCGGCCGCCGTGCTGATTGGCGGCTGGATGTCGATGGGCGGCGGGATCGGCGTTGCCATCGGCCTGTTTGATAAAGGCATCCTCACCGGAGAGCACCTGGCGATCCTGGCGCCCGCCATCTACCTGATGGGCTCGCAGGTGCAGTACCTGGGCCGCATTCTGGGGGTGATTGGCACCCGCGCCAAACGTATTCCGCTGCTGATCGCCCTCTCGGTGGTCAACGCTTTCTTAGCCATGCTGCTGATGCGCATTATTCTCTGAACAGGACGTGAACATGAACCTTGACCATTATATCGAAGAGCTGAAAACCCTGGTGAACGTAGACTGCGGCACCCAGACGATTGACGGCGTCGCCGCTGTTGCAGGCATCATGCAGCAACTGTGGCAGCGCGAAGGCTGGCATACGGAGCAGGTGAACCTGGGCGACAAGGTGGGCCCCGGCGTCTTCGTCAGTAACAAGCCGCAGGCGGAACGGTTCGACGTGCTGCTGGTCGGGCATCTGGATACCGTATTTCCCGCCGGCACCGTGGCCGCGCGTCCGCTGAGCGAGGATGAAACCCGCCTGTACGGCCCCGGTGTCTCGGATATGAAGAGCGGACTTCTGAATATTTTGTGGGCAATGCGCGCGCTTGACGCCGCAGACAACGATCGTCTCGCGATTGCCGTTGCGATGAACCCGGACGAAGAGACCGGATCTGTCCATTCCCATGAGTGGGTTGGCGAGCTGGCTAAGCGTTCCCGCTGCGTGCTGGTGTGCGAAGCCGCCCGCGCCGACGGTTCGCTGGTGAAAGCGCGTAAAGGGATGGCGGGCTATCACCTCACCTTTAGCGGCGTGGCGGCACACGCGGGCAATGACCCGGAAAAAGGCCGCTCGGCGATCACCGCGCTGGCAAAGAGCGTTATCGCCATCAATGCGCTGACGGACTGGGATCGCGGCACTACACTTAACGTCGGCGTGATTCAGGGCGGCAGCGCGGCGAACGTGGTCGCGGACAGCGCTGTGGCAGAACTGGACGTTCGCTTCTGGGAAAACGACGAGTATGACCGGGTGAACCAGGCGCTGGAGTTGTTATGTGAACAAGGCTTTTTAGACGGCGTGACCACCACGCTGACGCGGGTTAATCACAAACCGGCGATGGCCGCGAGCGACGCGACGCAGGCGCTGATGCAGCAGGTTGAAGCGGCGGGTAAAGCGGAAGGCATCGACATTACCTGGCAGGCAGTCGGCGGCGGCAGCGACGCCAACCACACCGCCGCGCTCGGCATCCCCACGCTTGACGGCTTCGGGCCGGTTGGCGCCGGGTTCCACAGCCCGGCGGAATGGCTGGATAAAGCGTCCATTGCGCCGCGAATTCGGCTGTTGACGCGGGTGGTATCGATGTTGTAACAACCGCCCGGTGGCGCTTCGCTTACCGGGCCTGCATGTTTCGTAGGCCGGGTAAGGCGAAGCCGCCACCCGGCACTCCCGCCGCACAATCTAACCCAGCACCATCGTACTCAACCGACACGTACAGCACCGCCGCCCCTGCTCGTCGAACACCACAATCTCCCAGCTCTGACTGGAGCGGCCCAGATGCAGCGGCTGACATACGCCGCGCACCTTACCGTGAGAGACCGCGCGGTGGTGCGTAGCGTTCAGTTCCGTGCCCACCACATTCTGCCCGTCGCGGGTCATCAGAAAACCGGCCATCGACCCCAGCGTTTCCGCCAGCGCCGCCGACGCACCGCCGTGCAGCAGGCCAAACGGCTGGTGGGTGCGCGCATCCACCGGCATCTCCGCTTCCAGCGTATCGTCCCCGAGGCGGGTATAGACGATGCCAAGGTGTTCCACCATCGTGTTCTGGCTAGTGGCATTCAGCTCGTCGAGGGATAAATGACGTTTCCAGATCATTACGCCCCCAGCGTGGAGCCGCCGTCCACCACGATATCCTGCAAGGTGATATGGCTGGCGGCATCGGATGCCAGGAACAGCACGGTCGCGGCAATCTCCTGCGGACGGGCAATTTTACCGAGCGGAATGCCGAGTTTGAACTGCTCGCCGAAGCCGCGAATGCGCCGCTGTTCCGCATCATCGCTGGTCCACAACGTGCGCTGCATGTCGGTATCCGTAGAACCCGGCGACACCAGGTTACAGCGTACGCCGCTGCCCGCCAGCTCCAGCCCGACGGTCAGCGCCAGGCTTTTCAGCGCCGCTTTCGACGCGCCGTAGGCGCTCATGCCGATGCGCGGCGTGTGCGCCGCGTCAGAGGCTACGGTCACAATCGCCCCGCCCTGCTGATGACGGAACTGGCCCATCGTCTGCTGGAACAGGTTGAACGCGCCGCCGACGTTGACCGCAAAGGTCTGCTGCCAGTCCTCCTGCGAAAGCTGATCCGTCGCGCCCATACGCAGAATGCCCGCCGCGTTAACCAGCACGTCGAGCCGCTCAAGGCTGCTGAGCAAACGCCCGCAGACATCACTCGCCTGCGCCGCATCCGCCACGTCCAGTGTTTCGGTGGCAAACGGATATTCGCCGTGAGGGAAAGCCAGATCGAACCCGGTCACCTGCGCCCCGGCCTCCACAAATGCCAGCGCGGTCGCATAGCCAATGCCCTTACCCGCGCCCGTCACCCAGACGGTTTTACCGGTAAAATCAAAAGCCATCACTTCACCTCGCGGGAGAGCAGCGCCCACCAGGCATCGAGGGTCGGATTTTTTGCCAGCATCACGAAATCAATGTCGCCGTGCACTTTGCGCCAGCGGGCGGCGAGCGCCATCATCCGTACTGAATCCAGACCGTAGTCGATCAGGTTTTCGTCATCCATCGGCTCGTCGGACTCGTCCAGCAGCGGCAGGATCAGCTCACGCAGCGCGGCTTTCGTTGCCGGAACAGACGGCAGCAACTCGTCGGTCATCACCACGCGGCCCGAACGTCCGGCCACGTATTTCAGCGACATCAGGTGCTCGTCGCGGGTGAAATCCGCCAGCGCGTCGGCGATAAAGAACGGTTTGATGTCGCGCATAAAGGCGTCGGTGGCGGTGGTCATGCAGCCGATGTGGGCGTACACGCCGGTGATCAAAAGCTGGTTGCGGCCGGTCTCTTTCAGCATCTGCTCCAGCGGGGAGCGGTGAAACGCGCTGTAGCGCCACTTCACCAGCACGGTGTCCGCTTCGTCCGGGGTCAGCTCAGCGACGATGCGCTGCTGCTCCGGTGAGCGAGTCAGACCCGGCCCCCACATATCGTTCAGCAGGGCGCGGTCTTCATCGCTCTGATCTTTCGGCTGCGCGGTGTAATACACCGGAATATTGTGCTCTTTGCAGTACGCGCGCAGTTTAGCGATGTTCGCCACTACCTGCTGCATCATGTCGCTATTTTCGCCCCAGAAATTCAGGAAGTACTCCTGCATATCGTGGATCAGCAGCGCGGCGCGCTCCGGTTCAAACGCCCAGCTTACTTTACTGGTCGGCAGTTCGGCGGCGGTTGGCAGCGCATATGCGGTTAATTTTGGAATAGCCATTCTCTGTTCCTCAGCCCCGGGCGCGTTCAGCAAGCCACAGGCGCAACTGTTTCTTATCAACTTTGCCGACCGGCGTGAGCGGAAGCGCATCCACGCTCTCCACGCGGTCCGGCAGCTTAAATTCGGCAACGCCCTGCTCGCGCAGGAAGCGGCGCACCTCCACCGCGCGCAGCGGCTGTTTCACCACCAGGTACGCGCAGCTTTTTTCGCCCAGCAGGCTGTCCTCCATGCTCACCAGCGCGGCGTGGATCACTGCTTCGTGGCGCAGCAGCAGGTTTTCGATCTCTTCGGCGGCGATCTTCTCGCCACCGCGGTTGATCTGATCTTTCTCGCGCCCCTGCACGGTGATGTAACCCTGCTCATCGATGGCGATCAGATCGCCCGAGCAGTAGAAGCCGTTGGCATCGAAGGCGCTGGCGTTGTGGTCCGGGCTGTTGAAATAGCCGCGGAAGGTGTAAGGGCCGCGCGTCATCAGACGCCCGACCTCCCCGCGCGGCAGCGGGTTACCGTCCTCGTCCGCCACCCACACTTCATCGTCCGGGCACATCGGGCGGCCCTGGGTATTGATGATGCGCTCCGGCGCATCGTCGAGGGCGGTATAGTTCACCAGCCCTTCCGCCATGCCAAATACCTGCTGAAGCTGGCAGCCAATTTCCGCCGGAATGCGCGCCGCAAGCGTGGCGGAGAGGCGCGTGCCGCCCACCTGGAGCAGCCTGAGGGATTTTAGCTGGGCGTTCCCCGCGCCGTCGGCAATCGCCTGCAACCACAGGCTGACCGCGGGCGGCACCAGCGAGGTGACGTTTATCTGATGCTGCTCAATCAGCGGGAAGCAGAGCGTGGCGCTCGGATCGTTCGCCAGCACCACGCAGCCACCCGCCGTGAAAACGCCTAACGATCCTGGCGAGCTCATGGCGTAGTTATGCGCCGCGGGAAGGGCGTTCAGATAGCGGGTGTGCGCAGTGATACCGCAGATTTCGTTGCTGCGACGGATGCTGTAGTCGTAATCGTTATGCGTGCGCGGGATCAGCTTCGGCGTGCCGGTGCTGCCGCCGGAGAGCTGGAAGAACGCCACTTCGTCGGCGGGCGTCGGGTTCGGGATGAAATTGTCCGCCGGGCGCGCAATCGCCGCCTCCAGCGCATGTTCGCCCTTATCGCCACGCAGCAGCACAACGCGTACCGAGCGATGCGCATCCACAAAGGTGTTGAGAAAATCATCGCCTGAGAACAGCGCGTGGTCGCGATCGGCAATCAGCACGGCGGGTTTGATCTGCTCCGCGTAGGCGTTGAGTTCACTGCGCTGATGGCTAAAGAGCGCGTTGACCGGCGCGACGCCGATTTGCAGTAGCGCGAAGAAGCTGATGTAGAACTCGGCCACGTTGCCAAGCTGCACCAGCGCGGTCTCCCCGCGATGCAGCCCCTGCGCCTGAAGGGAGGACGCCAGATTCGTCACCGCCTGATTAAACGCGCGGTAGGTGATGCGGCGTTCGCCGTCAATTATCGCGACCGTATCGCTGTCCGCATGGTCCGTCAGGATGTGGGTCAGCGGCAGATCCTGCCAGTAGCCTTTTTCACGGTAGCGGCGGGCAAACTCCTCAGGCCAGCGGGTAAAAGGGATGGTCATGAGTATTCCTTAGTGCAAACCAAACACGTTGAGCATGGTGGAGAGCTTCACGCCCGTCTCGCGCCACTCGCCGACCGGGGAGGAGGCAGGCACAATGCCCGCGCCGGCAAACAGGCGAACGGTATTTTGATGCAGCCGCGCGCAGCGGATAGTTACCACCCACTCGCCGTTACCTTCGCTGTCGCACCAGCCGACGATGCCGCCGAACAGCTCGCGGTCAAACGGCTCCAGCTCGGCAATCAGCTCTTTTGCCGCCTGATGCGGGAAGCCGCTCAGCGCGGGCGTCGGGTGCAGCAGGCAAGCCAGCGTCAGGGCGTTCTCGTTTTCACGTGCCTCACCTTCTACCGGCGTGGCCAGATGCCACAGCGTCGGGGTGGTGATGAGCTGCGGGGAAGCCGGCATGCTCAGATGATGGCTACGCGGTTCCAGAATGGTTTTCATCGCCTGCGTGACCAGATCGTGCTCGTGGCGGTCTTTTTCGGAGGCCAGCAGCTTAGTGCCCGCTTCGCGATCCAGCACATCGTCCGGCTGACGGCGCGCAGAGCCTGCCAGCGGCAGCGAGCTAAAGTGCGCGCCCTCTTTGCGCAGCAGCAGTTCCGGGCTGGCGCCCAGCAGCACGCCGCCGTCTTCCAGCGGTACGTGGAAGTTAAAGCTCGCCGGGTTCTGGGCGATAAGACGCTCCATCAGCGCGCTGCTATCGATCTGTTTGTCGGTAGCGATATCAATCAGGCGCGACAGCACCACCTTATTCACCTGCGGCGTAGCGGTGAGCGACGCGGCGCGAGCAACCATCTCCTCGAAAACCGGCTGCGACGGGATCTCGGTGCGCTGTTGCACGTTCAGCGTCTGCGCGCCGGAGGCATAACGTGCGGACTGCTGACGCGCCGGGCGGGAGAAGGTTTGCCAGCGTTGCGGAATAAACAGTGATGACGGTTTGCGGGTATCGAAGGGGATCGCCCCTACCATCACCGGATGGGCAATGCCGCTGTTTTTCGCATTCCGGAAAGCCTGAGCTAATTTCTGCTGAAAGGGACCCGCCGGATCGTCACCGCCGACGGCGGGTTCAGAAAAACGGGCGAAACAGCCGGACGTGGTAAAACTGCGGTAAGGCGACATAAAGAAAAAGCTGTCTGATTGCAGCGTAGTCGCGGTGTGCTGAACTTCCTCAGCCAGGGACGTGTCCATATCATCCTCCTTAAAATGATAAAAGAAGCAATAATGATTATCATTTATATTTTCGTCGGCTAACCTAATCCCACATCGCCCCGCTGTCAACCGTCGGGCAAATAACTTGTGCGACAAACGCTTGCATCCCTTCCCTACAGCCCTGAAAATGAGAAGCATTATCTTCAATAAAATCAGGATGCCGCTCTGTGAAAATCGCTGCCGTTTGCCGCAATGCCCTTCTTTTAACAGGACTTTTTGTTTTAGGACTAACCTCAGCCGCCGCCGACGACTGGCCGCGTCAGGTCACCGACAGCCGCGGCGTTCACACGCTTGAGAGCAAACCGACGCGCATTGTCTCCACCAGCGTGACCTTAACCGGCTCCCTGCTGGCCATTGACGCGCCGGTCATTGCCAGCGGCGCGACCACGCCAAACAACCGCGTGGCGGATGCGCAGGGCTTCCTGCGTCAGTGGGGCGATATCGCCAAACAGCGTAAGGTTGCCCGGCTGTACATCGGCGAGCCGAGCGCCGAAGCCGTCGCGGCCCAGATGCCGGACCTGATTTTGATCAGCGCCACCGGCGGGGATTCCGCGCTGGCGCTCTACGATCAGCTTTCCGCCATCGCGCCGACGCTTATCATTAACTACGACGACAAAAGCTGGCAGGAACTGCTGACCCAACTGGGGACGATCACCGGGCAGGAGACACAGGCCGCAGAGCGCATCGCTGCCTTCGACAAACAGCTCGCCAAGGTGAAACAGCAGATGAAGCTGCCGCCACAGCCGGTGAACGCCATCGTCTACACCGCCGCGGCGCACACGGCGAACCTGTGGACGACAGACTCCGCGCAGGGCAAGCTTTTGCACCAGTTGGGCTTTACGCTGGCCGACGTGCCTGCCGGGTTGCACACCTCAAAAAGTCAGGGCAAACGCCACGACATTATCCAGTTAGGGGGTGAAAACCTGGCGACGGGGCTGAACGGCGAAGGGCTGTTCGTGTTTGCCGGCGATCAGAAAGACGTGGACGCGATTTACGCCAATCCGCTGCTGGCGCATCTGCCGTCGGTGAAGAACAAGCGCGTCTGGGCATTAGGAACCGAGACGTTCCGCCTGGATTATTACAGCGCGATGTTGGTGTTGCAGCGTTTGAATTCAATTTTTAAATAAGTGGCACGTTCCCCGTAGGCCCGGTAAGCGCAGCGCCACCGGGCGTTTTGTCGGGTGGCGGCTACGCCTTACCCGACCTACAGGGTCTGCCTGAACCGACGCAACTCCACCAGAACCGCCAGTAAAATCACGCCAACAACGGCTAACACAAACCCGCTGCTGCTCGCCGACGCCACCGGGGTCATTATCGCCCCCAGCCCGCCGAGGATCGCCGCGCCAATCGCATCGCCCGTGACGTTCTGCGCCGTCCACAGGCCGTTAATGCGCCCGAGCATCCCTTCCGGCGTCTGGGTCTGGATCAGGGTGTACTGTAAAAGAGAGCTGACCGCGCTCAGCCAGCCGAAAATCACCAGACACATCACCCCCAACGCCCACACCGGCATCAGGCTAAAGAAACCAATGGCGATAAACGAGGCCAGCGTCGCCACCAGCATGATCAACCCCGGTCTCGCGCTCTGCGCCAGGTTGCCGCTGGTCAGCGCCCCGAAGGCCGCACCGAGCGGAATGGCGGCGTACAGCACGCCAATCTCTGAGGCGCTCATCTGCCACTCACCCGCCAGCGCCGGATACAGCACGCGCACGGCGCTCGCCATCGTCAGCAGGCCGCCGAGCAGCGCAATGCCGCCAATCAACGGGTTGCTGAACAGGAAACGAATCGCGGCCATCAGGGACTTCAGCGGATGCTCGCGCGGCTGCGGCGGGGGTGGCAGGAGCGGCAGACGCAGTAGCGTCAGAGTGGTAATAAACGTTCCCGCCGCGGCAAGGCCGTAGTTCCACGCCACGTTGCCGGTCGCCAGCAACAGACCGCCCACCATCGGCGAAATCACCGAGCCGAGACGTACGGTGAGCATGGTGATCGCCCCCGCCTGCATCAGGTTCTCGCGCCCGACCAGCGCGGGCGTGGCCGCCAGCAGCGCCGTCACGCCTAACGAAGCAAAAAAGCCGTCCCACAATCCCAGCACGTAAATGGCCACCAGCGACGGCTCCGGCAGCATGGCGTTCAGACACAGCCCGACAAAGCCCACCCCGCAGGTGCCGCGCGCCAGCAGGATCAGCTTTTTACGCTCGTAGCGGTCCGCCAGCACGCCGCCCACCATCAGGCCGATAGACATCGCCCCGCCGGTTAAGGTGACGGATAACCCCACCAGCCAGCTGGAGTGAGTCATGGTCTGGATTTGCACCGGTACGGCCACACCAAGCAGACCGAGGGACAAAATGGAGATAAAGCGAGCGATAAAAACGGCGCGATACACCGGGTGTGTTTTGAGCAGGCTGAGGTTAAGCAGCCAGGATTTTTGATTCATGACAAAGCCTTGAGTCTATTTCTACCCATTCCATGGGCGCACATGCTAACATAGCCAAATAAGATAGATAACGATAATCACTATCATTATCAAATCATGGATGTTGCTATGTCGTTTTCCTCTTCTGCGGTGCGCGCCCTTGCCGTGCCCGTTTTATTGCTACTGCTAATCCTTGCGATTGCACTCAGCCTGCTGGTCGGCGCAAAACCGCTGCCCGCGTCCGTTATTGTCGATGCGCTATCCGGTACCTGTCAGAGCGCCGACTGCACCATCGTGCTCGACGCTCGCCTGCCCCGAACCCTTGCCGGATTGCTGGCTGGCGGTGCGCTCGGCCTTGCCGGTGCCCTGATGCAAACCCTCACCCGCAACCCGCTGGCGGACCCCGGCATTCTCGGCGTTAACTCCGGCGCCAGCTTTGCCATCGTGCTCGGCGCAGCGCTGTTTGGATTTACGTCCCCCTCTGAACAGCTGATGATGGCTTTTTGCGGCGCGCTGGCGGCCTCGCTGGTGGTGGCGTTTACCGGCAGCCAGGGCGGCGGCCAGCTCAGCCCGGTACGCTTAACGCTGGCGGGCGTAGCGCTCGCGGCGGTACTGGAAGGCTTGTCCAACGGCATCGCCCTGCTCAACCCGGACGTGTATGACCAGCTGCGCTTCTGGCAGGCGGGTTCGCTGGATATTCGTACCCTTGATACCTTAAAGGTGGTGGTGATCCCGACGATCGTCGCTGCCGCCGTGGCGCTCTGTTTAAGCCGGGCGCTGAACAGCCTGAGCCTCGGCAGCGATACCGCGACCGCCCTCGGCAACCGCGTGGCGCGCACGCAGCTGACGGGGCTACTCGCCATTACCGTGCTCTGCGGCAGCGCGACCGCCGTGGTCGGGCCGATTGCCTTTATCGGCCTGATGATGCCGCACATGGCGCGCTGGCTGGTGGGGGCGGATCACCGCTGGTCGCTGCCGGTCACGCTGCTGGCGACCCCTGCCCTGCTGCTCTTTGCCGACGTACTGGGCCGCCTGCTGGTGCCGGGTGAACTGCGCGTCTCGGTGGTCAGCGCCTTTATCGGCGCGCCGGTGCTGATCTTCCTGGTTCGACGCAGACGCGGGGGTGGCGCATGATGGCCCCGTCCCGTCGTTTACTTACCAGCGTCGCCCTGCTGGTCGTCGCCAGTCTGCTGCTGGCGGTCTGGAGCCTGCAAAGCGGTGCCGTAACGCTTGATTTCGCGCAGGTCTTTCACGCTCTCACCGGCAGCGCGCCGCGTAACATCACCATGGTGGTCACCGAATGGCGACTGCCGCGCGTGGCGATGGCGATCCTGGTGGGCGCGGCGCTTGGCGTCAGCGGCGCGATATTCCAGTCGCTGATGCGTAACCCCCTCGGGAGCCCGGACGTGATGGGCCTGAATACCGGCGCGTGGAGCGGCGTGCTGGTGGCGATGGTGCTGTTCGGGCAGCATCTTACGGCCATTACCTTTACGGCGATGGCGGGCGGCATTCTCACCTCCCTGCTTATCTGGGCCCTGGCCTGGCGCAACGGCATCGACACCTTCCGTCTGATCATCATCGGGATCGGCATCCGTGCGATGCTGATGGCGTTCAACACCTGGCTTCTGCTACAGGCATCGCTGGAAACCGCGCTCTCCGCCGGGCTGTGGTACGCCGGCTCCCTCAACGGTCTGACGTGGGGAAAAACCTGGCCCGCCGCGCCGCTGATTTTGCTGATGTTTATTGGCGCGTTGCTGCTGGTCAGGCGCATGCGGCTGCTGGAGATGGGCGACGACAGCGCCTGCGCGCTGGGCGTGAGCGTAGAGCGCTCGCGCCTGATGCTGATGCTGGTGGCGGTCTTGCTGACCGCAGCGTCTACCGCCATCGCCGGGCCGATCTCGTTTATTGCCCTCGTAGCCCCGCATATCGCGCGGCGTCTTAGCGGTACCGCGCGCTGGGGATTAACCCAGGCGGCGCTGTGCGGCGCATTGTTACTGCTGGCCGCCGATCTCTGCGCTCAGCAGCTGTTTATGCCTTATCAACTGCCGGTGGGCGTGGTGACCGTCAGCCTCGGCGGGATTTACCTCATCGTCTTGCTCGTTCAGGAGTCACGCAAGAAATGACAGATTCAACATTCCGCTTGCGCGGCGAAAACTTGACCCTCGGCTACGGCAAAAAAATCATTGCCCGGGATTTATCCGTGTCCATTCCGGACGGCCACTTCACCGCCATTATCGGCCCGAACGGTTGCGGCAAATCGACCCTGCTGCGCACGCTGAGCCGCCTGATGTCGCCGGTTGAGGGTAGCGTGTTCCTCGACGGGGAGCAGATCCAGCGCTTCGCCAGCAAAGAGGTGGCGCGCCGAATTGGTCTGCTGGCGCAAAACGCCACCACGCCGGGGGATATTACCGTGCAGGAGCTGGTCTCCCGCGGGCGCTACCCGCACCAGCCGCTGTTTACCCGCTGGCGCAAGGAGGACGACGAGGCGGTGAAGCGCGCGATGCAGGCGACGGGCATCACCGATCTGGCCCAGCAAAGCGTTGATACTCTCTCCGGCGGACAGCGCCAGCGCGCCTGGATTGCAATGGTACTGGCGCAGGAAACCTCGATTATGCTGCTGGACGAGCCGACAACCTGGCTCGATATCAGCCATCAGATTGATCTGCTGGAACTGCTGAGCGAACTGAACCGCACGCAGGGGTACACCCTGGCGGCAGTGCTGCACGACTTAAATCAGGCGTGCCGCTACGCGACGCATCTGATTGCGCTGCGCGACGGCGAGATTGTGGCGCAGGGCGCGCCGAAGGAGATTGTGACGCCGGATCTGATCGCGCGGATCTACGGCATGCGCTGCATGATTATTGACGATCCGGTGGCGGGTACGCCGCTGGTGGTGCCGTTGGGCAAGCGTGCGGTCTGATGCCCTCACCCCGGCCCTCTCCCACAGGGAGAGGGAGCAAACCATCCCCTCTCCCCGTGGGAGGGGGTTAGGGTGAGGGGCATTTGCACTATCCTAAAATTTCCTTCAGTACCGGCCCAATCTTCTCAAACGCCTGCGGTGAAATAATATCCACGTGGGCGCAGTCCTGGCTGTACACCTCCAGCGCACTCACCCACGGCGCCCATGCGGCCTGCGGATCCATGGTTCGCGTGCGTTCGGCGACAAACAGCGTCGCTTTACCGTCGAACCGTGAACTATGCGCGGTGGTGAGCAGCCGCACCGCATCGGCGTAGTTGCCTTCAATAGCGTTAAACAGCTCGCTGGAACCTTGCCCCTGCTGGGCGGCGATAAACGCCTGACGCTCGCGCTCAATTTCCGCCAGCACCTCCGGATCGAGGCCATTAGCCTCTTTCTTCGCCCAGTTCTGGGTTTCCGGCGGCCAGGTATCCAGCAGGCCGAGGAACGCCACCGCTTCACCCTGCTCGCGCAGACGCGCCGCAATGCCCTGCGCCAGCGTGCCGCCGAGGGAATAGCCGAACAGATAATACGGCCCCTGCGGCTGCTGCTTACGCAACGTGTTCAGATGATGTTCGATCACCGCATCGAGATCCGCACACTGCTCCATCGGCCCCTCAGGCCGGGGAGACTGAATACCGACGATTGACCAGCGCGGGCTGAGGTAGCGCGCCAGGACGCTAAACTGCCAGGCAAAGCCGGACGCCGGATGGAAGCAGAAAAGCGTGCGGCCGTTGCTTTCACGCAGCGGGAGAACAGTTTCATACCCCAGACGCTGCGCCTGCTCGTCGCTCATCTGCGAGTCCAGCAGGCCGCTAAGCTTACTCACCGTTGAGGCGACCATAATCTGGCCCGGCGTGACCTTACGGCTGAACGCACGGCTGAGCTGAGCCGCGAGGCGCATCGCCAGCAGCGAGTGGCCGCCGAGGGCAAAGAAATCGGATTCGATATCGTTCACTGCGCAGCCCAGCAGGGCAGAAAACGCCTGCGCCACGGCGACTTCGGTTTGTGTCTCAGGCGCGCGACCAGAGGTTTTGCTGGTCAGCTCCGGCAGCGGCAACGCCTTGCGATCCAGCTTGCCGTTGGCGCTTAACGGCAGCGCGCTGATTTGCAGCAGCACCACCGGCACCATATGTGGCGGCAGCTGGGCTTTGAGTGATGCTAGCAGCGCGTCGCGATCCAGCGGTAAGCCGGATTCGGAGACAACGTACCCCACCAGCTGGCGGGCATCGCCACCCGTCGCCGCTGCCTGGTTGAACACGCAGGCGTGCGCCACGGCCTGGGCCACATCCGGCAGCGCGAGCATCGCCCGATCGATTTCGCCCAGTTCGATACGCTGTCCGCGGATTTTTAACTGGTCATCGCTGCGGCCCAGATATTCTACCGCGCCGTTGTCCAGCCAGCGGGCAACGTCCCCGGTGCGGTACATCCGCTCGCCGGGGGCAAACGGATCGGCGATAAAGCGGCTGGCGGTAAGGTCGGGGCGTCCCAGATACCCCTGCGCCAGCTGGATGCCGGTGAGATACAGATCCCCCGCCACGCCGAACGGCACCGGGCGCATCATCGCGTCCAGAATGCGCAGCCCCGTATTCCACACCGGGAAGCCGATCGGCACGCTGTTCCCTTCCACCGCCGCCAGCTCGGGGCCGTACGCCGGATACCAGCTGACGTCCACCGCCGCTTCGGTCGGGCCATAGAGGTTGTGCAGCGGCGCATCGGTGAGCTGTTCCCACTCGCGGCACAGCGCAGTCGGCAACGCCTCGCCGCTACAGAACACCTGCTTCAGCGTCCTGCAACAGTCGACGTTTTCCGGCGTCAGCGAGGCGACGAACGCCGCCAGCATCGACGGCACGAAGTGGGTGGTGGTTACGCCATATTGTGCGAAGAAGCTCTGCATCGCCTGCGGATCGCGGTGCGCGTCCGGCTCGGCCATCACCAGCTTCGCCCCGGCGATAAACGGCCACCAGAACTCCCACACCGACACGTCAAAGCTGCACGGCGTTTTCTGCGCCACCACGTCATGCGCCGCCAGTGAATAATGATCCTGCATCCACTTCAGGCGGTTAACGATGGCGGTATGGCCGACCATCACGTCTTTTGGTCGTCCCGTCGAACCGGAGGTAAAGATGATGTACGCGGTCTGCTCCGGCTTCGCCAGGCGCAGAGGTTCAGCATCGGTGGCCGGTAATAGTGTGTTGTAACTAAAGGTGGCGATCGGCAGATCGTTAAAGCGCGGAAGCTGCTCGTCGGTGGTAATGAGCAGCGACGGCTTCGCGTCCTCCAGCATCATCCGCAGACGGTCGTCCGGGTAACCGGTATCCAGCGGCAGCCAGGCGGCGCCAACTTCAACAATCCCGTGCAGCGCCAGGGTCAGGAACACCGAGCGCGGGAGCGCCACCGCCACGCTGTCGCCCGGCTTCACGCCGCGCGCGCGCAGCAGATTTGCCAGCGCGACCACCTGCTCGCGCATCTGGCGGTAGTTCAGCTCAGTATGGGCATCCGCCAGCGCCGGGGCGTCCGGCGTTTTGCTCGCCTGCTCCGCGACAAGGTCCGCCAGCGTGGTGGACGGCAGCGCCAGCCCGGTATCGTTGATTCGCGCCAGCCGCGCGTATTCCTGCTCTGATACGGTTTCCACGTCGCCACAGCGCAGGTCCGGGTTGGCGGCAAACTGCGTCAGCATTGCGTTCAGCCGCGCCGCGTGCCCCTTCAGCGCCGCCTCGTCGTAACGCTGCCTGTTGGCGAGGATCTCAATGCTTAGTCCGCCCTGCTCGTCCGGGAACAGCGCCAGCTCCAGATCGTTCACCGGGCCGGTCGCCAGCGTGTGGGTAATGGCCTCCACGCCGTCGATATCCAGCTGATAATCGAACACCTTGACGTTCAGCACCGGACCAAACAAGGGTTCGTCCCCTGCTGCCTGCCCGCTGTCGCGCACGATCTGCTCGGCATCGTAGCGCTGATGGCGGCGCATCTTTTTCAGCTGGTTCGCCAGGCGCAGCGCCAGTTCCGGCAGGCTCTCCTGCGGGCGAATATTCACCGCCAGCGGCAGGACGTTGAGCACCGGTCCGGTCGCGGTCAGCGCGGCGGAGCCCATGCGGCGCATAAAGATAAACCCGGCGGCGTAGTCCAGCCGTCCGGTCAGGCGGCCCAGCCACAGCGCCACCAGCGCAAGCGCCAGATCGGTACGCTGCGCCTGGCCTGCCTTCTGTGCAAGCTGGCTGAACGCACGGCCGTCCATCGCAATTTTCAGGCGCAGGATATCGGTGGTGGCGGCGCGTCCCGGCAGCGGCGCGGAAGAGAGCGAGACCGGAGAAGGAAGCTGTTTGCGCTGTTCGGTCCAGAAAGCACCGTCGCGCTGATACGCCTCGCTGTCGCGATAGCGCTGATACTCTTCTACCACCTCGGCGAACGGAGTAAACGGGGAGGCGGGCGCAGGTTCACCTTTCTGCCACGCAGCGTAAATGGCGGCGATTTGACGGGTAATGGCCGGGAAACTGAAGCCATCTACCACCAGATGATGATACCGCTGATACCAGTACCAGTGGTTTTCTCCCACCTGAATCAGCTGGTGAAACGCCAGCGGCTGACCGCTGTCGACGCGCAGGTTCTGGTTGAGATCGGCCTCCATCAGCGCCACGGCGGCGTCGTGGGAGTTAACGCGCACAATGGACGGCTCCGGCAGGATCATGGCCTCATCGACCCACTGCCACACCTCGCCGTTATCCTCGGTGAAACGCATCCGCAGGGTGTCGGCCTGCATCATGCCTTCAGCGATGGCTTTTGCCAGCAGCGGCGCGTCGATAGCGCCTTTCAGTTCGGTGTAGTGCGCCACGCTCCAGGCGTTTGGCAGGGAGGAAAGCTGCTCTGCCATCCAGATCCCCGGCTGGGCGGCGACAAGAGGGAGACGATTCATGCGCGCTCCCCCGCAAAATAAGACGGCTCAAGCGTCTGCCACTGTTCCGCCAGCCACTGCTGGCACGCCTCCTGAGATTGCGGTTCGCACACCACGCGCCAGCCCGCGGGCAACTCGCACTCCTGCGGCCACAGGCTGTACTGCCCCTGGTCATTTTGCAAAATGGCGAACTGTCCCTGCGGATTATCGAAAGGATTGCTGAATTCCATACAGACTCCGTTATTGAATAAGCGGCTGCCAGAGGGTCATCAGCCCCTGTGTCAGCCCACCGCGCCAGCAAAGCGCATCGTGTCCGCCGTCAACCTGACGCCAGAAAACCGGTTGCTGAGTGTGTAGTTCGGCGAGGATCGCCTGGTTTGCGCGTAAGATAAGCGGCTCGTTGCGCCCGGCCTCAAGGACGATGCGCAGCCCGCGAGCGGTTTTTTCACCCGCTTTGAGTTGTTCAATGAGCAGCCCGTCCTGCTGCGCGCCGCGGTGCGGCCACCAGTAGGATCCGGACTGGCTGAGGATGCAGCCAAAACGCTGCGGCCAGTTGAGGCCCGCATAGAGGGAAGAGAGCCCGCCGAAGCTTTGGCCCGCCACCACGGTATGGTCGGCGCGGTCGCTGAACGGGGCCATGCTTTTCACCTGCGGGAGGAGTTCGTCCTGCACCGCCAGCCAGAAATCAGGGTTGCACGGCAGCTCGCGGCTGCGGTGTGCGGTGTCAATGACGTCGATTAAGACATAAACCGCAGGCGGCAGTTTGCCTTCATGGGTGAGCGACGCCAGCGCAGGCCAGACGGGCATGCTTTCGGCCCAGAACTGCCCGTCAAGCAGTACCGCCAGCGGGCGCTCGGGGCTTTCATCCCCGGTGGTAAAAATCCACACGCGGCGATGGTTCCTCAGACGCGCGCTGTGCCACTCAATGCAGACTGGCTTTTTATAGGGCGTATCGGGATGATTCCAGCCGGGCTGTACGGGCGCCTCCGGCATCTCCAGCGCCGAGACGGCGTGCCCGCGTCCGCCGCGCCAGCTCTGCGCATTCAGCGGATCGGAAACCGCGTGCGGCAGCAGTTTGCGCCAGCCTTCGCGCAGCGCCATGCGGTCCGGCTGCTCGCCTTCAAACACTGCGCTGGCAAAATCATCTTCATTGTCGGAGGGGATAAAACAGTAGCTGCCGCGCCATTCGGGGCTGAACTCGCCCTGCCACTGCCAGACGTCGGTATCCGGGATACGTTCAAGGGACTGCGGACGGGCATTTTGATGGTGATCGGTCACGCCGGTGACGTAGAGCCAGACGCGTTTAATCGTCGACGTTTTCTGCGTTCCCGCCGGGTCCCGCCACCAGAATGTCACGCGATAGTTTTCCTGATGACGTTCCCGTTCCGGCCCGTTTTTCGCCTGCCACCACGCTTCACTTCCGGTTGTTAACGCCGTCACCCTTATAACCCCATGTTTAACAGTCTTTTTTGTTTCAGAGCAAATTTTATTGATAATATTATTGATAACTATTTGCATTTGCAATAGCGTAATGCCCGCGCTGTGGGAAGCGCGCTCATTAAATAACCATAAAAGCGGGACGTACAATGAATAAGAAGATTCACTCTCTGGCCTTGCTGGTCAATTTAGGGATTTATGGTGTCGCGCTGCCCGCCATGGCAGACGACAACACCGCCTCCGCGCAGCACGAAGACACCATGGTGATCACCGCCGCTGAGCAGAATTTGCAGGCGCCGGGCGTGTCAACCATCACCGCCGATGAGATCCGCAAAAACCCGCCCGCGCGCGACGTGGCGGAAATCATCCGCACCATGCCGGGCGTTAACCTGACCGGCAACTCCACCAGCGGCCAACGCGGGAACAACCGCCAGATTGACATTCGCGGCATGGGCCCGGAAAACACCCTGATCCTGATTGACGGCAAGCCGGTCACCAGCCGCAACTCCATCCGTCTGGGCTGGCGCGGCGAGCGTGACACCCGCGGCGATACCGGCTGGGTACCGCCAGAGATGATCGAGCGCATCGAAGTGATCCGTGGCCCGGCCGCTGCACGCTACGGTAACGGCGCGGCGGGCGGCGTGGTGAACATCATCACCAAAAAATTCGACGACCAGTGGCACGGCTCCTGGAACACCTACCTGAACGCGCCAGAACATAAGGACGAAGGTTCGACTAAACGCACCAACTTCAGCCTGAGCGGCCCGCTGGGCGGCGACTTCAGCTTCCGCATGTTCGGTAACCTGGACAAAACCCAGGCCGATGCGTGGGACATCAACCAGGGTCACCAGTCTGAACGTACCGGTGCCTACGCCAACACCCTGCCCGCAGGCCGTGAAGGTGTGGAAAACAAAGACATCAACGGCGTGGTGCGCTGGGACTTCGCACCAATGCAGTCGCTGGAGTTTGAAGCGGGCTACAGCCGCCAGAACAACCTGTATGCGGGCGATACGCAGAACACCAACAACGACAACGCGCTGGTGAAGAAGAACTACGGTAAAGAGACAAACCGCATTTATCGTCAGAACTTCGCCGTGACCTGGAACGGCGGCTGGGATAACGGCATTACCACCAGCAACTGGGCGCAGTACGAGCACACCCGCAACTCCCGTCTGGGTGAAGGACTGGCGGGCGGTACTGAAGGTCTGTTCAACAGCAATAAATTCACCGACACCGATCTGTCCGACGTGATGCTGCACAGCGAAATCAACCTGCCGATTGATTTCATTGTGAACCAGAACCTGACGCTCGGCACCGAGTGGAACCAGCAGCGCATGAAGGACTCGACCTCCTTCACGCAAACCCAGCAGGGCGGCACCATCCCGGGCATGAGCGAAGACCGTAGCCCCTACACGTCAGCGGAGATCTTCTCCCTGTTCGCCGAAAACAACATGGAGCTGACCGACAGCACCATGCTGACCCCTGCCCTGCGCTTCGATCACCACACTATTGTCGGCAATAACTGGAGCCCGTCCCTGAACCTGTCGCAAGGTCTGGGGGATGACTTCACCCTGAAGATGGGCATCGCGCGCGCCTATAAAGCGCCAAGCCTGTATCAGACCAACCCGAACTACCTGCTGTACAGTAAAGGCCAGGGCTGCTACGCCAGCTCCGACGGCGTAGGCTGCTACATGATGGGTAACGACGATCTGAAAGCGGAAACCAGCATCAACAAAGAGATTGGCCTGGAGTGGAAACGCGACGGCTGGCTGGCGGGCGTGACCTGGTTCCGCAACGACTATCGCAACAAGATTGAAGCGGGCTACGCGCCGATTGGCCAGACGTCCACCGGCAAAGTCACCACCGATATCTACCAGTGGGAAAACGTACCGAAGGCGGTAGTGGAAGGTCTGGAAGGCTCCCTGAACGTGCCGGTCAGCGATACCATCAACTGGACCAACAACATCACTTACATGCTGCAAAGCAAGAACAAGGAGACCGGCGATCGTCTGTCGATCATCCCGGAGTATACGCTGAACTCTACCCTGAGCTGGCAGGTACGTCAGGATGTCTCATTGCAGTCGACCTTCACCTGGTACGGCAAGCAGCAGCCGAAGAAGTACAACTACAAAGGTCAGCCGGTGACCGGGTCTGAGAAAGACGAAGTCAGCCCGTACAGCATCGTTGGCCTGAGCGCGACCTGGGACGTGACCAAAAACGTCAGCCTGACCGGCGGCGTGGACAACGTCTTCGACAAGCGCCAGTGGCGCGCCGGTAACGCCCAGACCACGGGTAATACCACGACGGGTGCGTATATGTACGGTGCGGGTGCGTATACGTATAATGAGCCGGGTCGCACCTGGTACATGAGCGTGAATACGAGGTTCTGATACAGGCAGTGACTTCCCCCTCTCCCTGTGGGCTGAGGGATCCCCAGTAATTTTTTTATGCAGAAGCAATAAAGT